>JAYVCG010000735.1:0-3923 GCA_043750075.1 Acetobacteraceae bacterium
GCAAGGCGACGTGCAGCGCGCCTGCGTCGCCGAGGGGCTGCTGGCGATCACCGCGGGCGACAACGTGCTGCGTCTGGCGCCGCCGCTGGTGGTGACGGATCAGGACATCGACGAAGCCATGGTCATGCTGCGCCGTGCCGCCAGCCGTTGCGCCGCGACCGTCTCTCAGGCCGCCGCGCGGTGAATGGCGCGCTGCGTCGCGCGTCCCGTGTCACCAGCCGGTCCCCTTCCAAGGGGGCCGGTCTCCGGCACTTCCTGGACCTGCGCGATTTCGACACCGGAACGTTACGGCAAATGCTGGACGTCGCGGTGCATTACAAAAAGGCCGGCGGCGTCGCGTCGCGCCCGCTGAACGGCAAGACTTTGGCGCTGATCTTCGAGAAACCCTCCACCCGCACCCGCGTTTCGTTCGAGGTCGGGATGCGGCAACTCGGCGGCGAGGTGATCGTCCTCAGCGGCCAGGACATGCAGCTTGGCCGCGGAGAGACCGCCGCCGACACGGCGCGCGTGCTGTCGCGCTACGTGGACGCGATCATGCTGCGCACCAGCCAGACATCGAAATTGCTCGAACTCGCCGAACACGCGACGGTGCCGGTGATCAACGGACTGACCGACACCTCGCATCCCTGCCAGCTCATGGCCGATGTCATGACGTTCGAGGAACATCGCGGCCCCATCGCCGGACAGGTCGTGGCCTGGTGCGGCGATGGCAACAACGTCGCCCGCAGTTGGATCGAGGCGGCGGTGCGCTTCGGTTTCACTCTCCGCCTCGCCACCCCCGCCGCGTTACGCCCCCCCCAGGACCTGATCGACTGGGCTTTGGCGCAAGGGGGGGCGATCGAACTCACCGACGATCCCGCCGCCGCCGTCAGAGACGCGCGGTGCGTGGTGACGGATACCTGGGTGTCGATGTCGGACGATCCAAACGCCAACCGGCATAACATGCTGGCGCCGTATTGTGTCACTGGCGAACTGATGGACAAAGCCGCGAGCGATGCGATCTTCATGCACTGCCTGCCCGCCCATCGCGGGGAGGAAGTCACCGAAGACGTCATCGACGGCCCTCAATCCGTCGTCTTCGACGAAGCCGAAAATCGTCTCCACGCCCAAAAAGGCATCCTCGCCTGGGCTTTTGGCGTCGCGCGCTGACGATCATCAAAAGCGCCAGTCCGGGACTGCGCGATTTGGACGACGCTTAAACCGGAAATCAAACCATGACCATCATCCGAACCGTCTGCGCTCATGATTGTCCCGACATGTGCTCGCTGCTGGCACATGTGGAGAACGGCCGGGTCGTGAAGATCGAGGGCGATCCGGAACAACCCTTCACCGCCGGGTTCGCCTGCGGCAAGGTCAACCGCGACGCCGAACTCGTGCATTCGCCGGAGCGTCTGACCACCCCGTTGCGCCGTGTCGGCCGCAAGGGCGAAGGCCGCTTCACGCCCATCACCTGGGACGCGGCGCTGGACGAAATCGTCTCGACCTGGAAACGGGTGATGGCGGAGTCCGGACCGCTGGCGCTGCTTGGCTATGCTTACAGCGCGCATCAGGGACAAATCAATCGCGGCCTGACCAACGGAATGTTCCACGCCCTGGGCTGCAGCCGTCTCTGGGGCGGCACGGTTTGCGATACCTGCGCCGACGCGGCCTGGGCCGTGACCGTCGGCGACATCGGCGGCGCCGATCCGGAATCGATCCAGGAGTCCGATCTGATCGTCTCCTGGAGTTCCGATCTGCACGCCACCAACGTGCATCTCTGGTCCGCCATCGAGAAACGCCGCGCCGCGGGTGTGAAGCTGATCGTCATCGACCCGCGCCGCACCCGCGCCGCGCGGGTCGCCGATCTGTGGCTGCCGGTGCGGATCGGCACCGATTCCGCGCTGGCTCTGGGCGTGATGCACATCCTGGCGCGCGACGGCAAAGTGGACCGCGACTACATCGCGCGCCACACACTTGGCTTCGATCGTGTCGAACACGAGATCTTGCCACGCTTCACCCCCGAGGCGACCGCCGCCATCACCGGCCTGTCCATCGCGAATATCGAGACTTTCACGGCATTGTACGGCGCGGCCAAAACCTCGTTCATCCGCATTGGGTTCGGTCTCAGCCGCCTCACCGATGGCGGACAGAACCTGCGTACAGTGGCCTTGCTGCCGGGTGTGACCGGCGCCTATGGCCGCTATGGTGGCGGCGCGCTGCTGGCGACCGCCGCGTCGTTCGGGTTCAACTACAACGCGGTGCGCAAACCATCGGGCCCGGCCGCGGCGCGCACCATCAATCACCTGAAACTGGGGCAGGCGCTGCGGGAACTAAACGATCCGCCGATCCGCGCCTTGTTCATCGCCGCCAACAACCCCGCCGTGACCAATCCCGACACGGCGGGCACGCGCGCCGGTCTGGCGCGGGAGGATTTGTTCACCGTCGTGCATGATCCGTTCATGACCGAAACGGCGAAATTCGCCGACATCGTGCTGCCCGCGACGACCTATCTGGAGAATGAGGATTTCTTCCGCGCCTATGGCACGTACTACATGCAATACGGTCAGCGCGCCGTCGAGCCACAGGGGGAGGCGTGGTCGAACCATCGCCTGACACAGGCCCTCGCCGCGCGCATGGGGCTGGCGGATGCGATATTTCAATTGTCCCCACCAGAGATCGTCAAGGAAATGTTCCGGAACGCGAGCGGCGCGGTGACACGCTTCGATCCGGCGGCGTTGCTGGATGGCAAGGCGGTTTCCATTGGATCGCGTGAGGGACAGCGATTCCTCACACCCTCCGGCAGACTGGAGTTTCATTCCGAAACGCTGGCGAAACAGGGATTGCCGCCGATGCCGGACTGGCGGCCCGATCCCGGGGATCCCGGCGCCCACCGGCTCCGTCTGCTGACCGCGCCGGGTTATTTCCAAAGCCATACCGCTTTCTCCGGCGTCGCTTTCCTGCGCGGCCGTGAAGGCCCGCCCCATGCCATCCTGCATCCCGAGGACGCCGCGGCCCGCGGTCTGACGGATGGTCAGCATGTGCGCCTCCATAATGAACGCGGAGAGGTCGGCCTGGTCCTACGCGTGCGCGACGAGATCCAGCCGGGCGTGGTGCTGGTGCCGGGACAGCGCCCGGACGCGGAGACGGTGGGCGGCACGATCAACATGCTCTGCGCCGATGGGTACAGCGACATGGGCGAGGGGGCGACTTATCAAAGCACCTGGCTTGAGGTCAGCGCCTGGTGATGCCGGTCTGACAGGACCGGCGCTGGCCATGCTGCTTCCCACGCATCAGGAAGGGCATTTGACTTCCTTCAGCCGCATGGGATGAAAAACCCGTGGCAGGGTGGAACCAAGGTTCCTGGCCGCCATTGTGAATGCGATAACGGCGGACAGACCAGGTCTGGTGACGTCACCTGAGGCAAGGCCGTTCAAGGCATCTGTCTCTCCGCAAGGTGCTTCCATGAATGCGATTGAAAATCTCTCCGCGGCTTTCCTGAAGCCGTGAGTAAGGTTTTCGGTCTTTTGATCAACGCTGTTCACTCCTCGCGGCGTGTGCCCAGGGTGATGATGATCTGGCCGGCGAGGGCGGAGACAAGCATGATGATGGCGACGGGGTAAACCGCGCCAGGGTGCCATGTTTCCACCACCACGGTACATAACATGCCATAGCCCATCTGAAAGAAACCATAGAGACCGGAGGCGGCGCCGATGGTCCGCGGATTGACGCTGACCGAACCCGCCAGAGCAAAAGGGCTGGCCATTCCCGCGCCAATCATGAACAAGGTCACGGCGGCGATCACCGAGGGCGCGGTCAGCACATCCAGCACGTCGAACAGCACGAACAGCACCGCGCCCGCGATTGTCAGCAGGTTCGCCCATCGCAGCCCCTGGCGCAGCGACAGGATGCGCGACAGGCGATTGGCCAGGAAACTGCCAAAGCCG
>JAYVCG010000736.1:0-3055 GCA_043750075.1 Acetobacteraceae bacterium
GCGCTCTGCGACCGGAGGGGTGCCCGAGTGGCTAAAGGGGGCGGACTGTAAATCCGCTGGCGTACGCCTACGTTGGTTCGAATCCAACCCCCTCCACCAACCCACCGCAGTTTTCCGCCATTTTCTGAGAGGCTGAGGGGTTCGTCCCCTACTCTGTCCCCTATTCCGGCGGCGGTTGTAGGCGAAAGGGGGCGAACGATGCCCCGCCCTGGCCGCAATCTGGACGGCGCAGCATCCCATTTAACCCCTAAAAAAAAGGACCATCGCCAATGCGGGCGTTGCCATAGTCGGCCGATTTCCCGCCTCGAACCGATTTATGACGTATAAAGTGGGACACCCGTGGCGATGCCCACCCGTACTCCTCGGGGCCGGCCACCCATCTTCAACGCGGCCGACGCGCACCTTCGGCTTTCATTCGCGTGATAATCGCTGTGCTTCTTCAATGGCAGCGCGCGTCATGTAGGTGGCGGCGGCCCGAGGCGGGGTAGCGGGCGGACAAAACGAGCGCAAAGATGGGCGGTAACCCTGGCCTGGATTGATATTGGGCCGATGGTGTGGGAGGGTCCTGGCAACGACTAAGAGAGAATGCGCGATGGGATGGGGGCCAGAAAAAAGAGCCACGATGCTTAGTCTGATCCTGATTTCGGGGCTTCTGACAGCTTGCGCTCAGCAGACTGCTACGCAATGGACAAATAATGCTCAACCGCAGGCAAGCTTCCCGCGAGATTCCTATGAGTGCGAAAAAGACACGCGGCAAAGCGGATACTTCGGTACCGGGCTTGTCGGCGCAGTCAGCATGCAAAATTTCTACGTGACCTGCCTCGGCGCACGCGGCTGGAGTCAGACATCCCTCCCCATAGCGCGACGTTTCACGGCCGAGGAGTGGGACACAGGCCGAAAGGCCTGCAAGGAAGACGCCTCGGGATACTCAAGCCGTAGCGGGGTGCCATTTTCGACCGCATTTGATGATTGCATGAAAGGTCGCGGCCTTTAGCGGCCGCACGCTAGTTCGGTATCGTCGGCGCCATCCCATCATGCGGCCATCAGGCCGGAGATGAACGCCACGTCGCGGGACAGGCGGCACAGTTTGGCGACCACCACCGGGGACTTGGCCTTGCGCGCGGCGGCCAGAGCGGCGGCCAGTTGGGGGCGGCGGTCCAGAGCGTCCGCGCCCTTGCCGGTCTCGATCTCGACAAACTCGGCCAGGATGGTCAGGCCCTCGGTCGCGGCGAAGCGGGCGATGGCGTCGCGTTGTGCCTCGATCCCCAGACCGCTCTTGCCCTGCTTGCCTGTGGCATCAGTTAAATATGCGGATCGTGCTGGCTTTCCCAAATACACTAGCGCCCGCACACACCACGCCCGTAACTGTCTTTCCATTTTGGCCAATAGCTGTGAATCCAGTGCGGTAAGCCTCACCGCCAGCGCAACCGAAGAACACATAGCCGGTGATGTGAACACTTTTGTATCCGGCAGCTTCAAGGGCATTGACGGCGCCAGACTCATCGGTGCATCCACTCAGAAACGGCGCCACTAGCGTGAGACAAGCCAGTGCAAGTATCGTTCTCATAGTGACCTCAACTTCATCGACATCGCGACTCAAAAGGCGCTGCGCTTCCCCGTGCATCCATGCGAATAAATATATTGCCACGCACGCGTAAGTCGATTTAACTCCGACGTTTCCAACCGTATTGTCTCGTGACTGAAACGCGTCGGTTCGACGAAGCTTTGACCGGGAAGTAGGGACGACCGCTCAAGGACCACGCCTTCGCCAGCGATGCTCATCATTATCCAGTTCTGACCTATCTGATTGTGATAGGCGTTAGCAGTTATTCGGATCGGATCAATGACATTAAGAAAAAACCGGGCGGTATTTTTTCGTTCGCCCCAGACACTATGAACATCAAAAACGCAATCGGCGCGATTGACGACTGTCACTTCCTTAACATCACTGCCTGTAAGCGCGAAAGTGACCGCAGCAACAAGCGGGTCGGAAGCAGCAAGTCCTGCGGACGTGCTCATGCCCAATATCGCGGCTATCGCAATTAGGAACCGGGGTGCCATTGTCGTTTAACCTATTCTGTTACCAGTACCATTTATCGAGGATGCGCGACAGCAAACGCCCCGGCCGCCACTGCGGCGCCATTGTTCATCAGAGGGGAAGCGGCCGACGCAATAATCAGGTATCGGCGCATGACCTGAATCTTGAAAGGGGTGTCTATCGAGACGCGTTCTCGACGCCACCGATCCTCAACTCCTGCCATTTTCAATAACCTCCTCAATCCGGGCAATCACCCGCCGCGCCTCGCCCCGCAACCGCGTCGCTTCCCGCGCCTCCGCCGCTCGCGCCCCATGCTTCCACGGCGCCGCCCGGCAACGATCCCGGCCCTCCGCTGTCCGGGGGCCTGTCGCGGTCCCGCCGTGCTTGTGGCATCGCCCGTTCGGCATCGCGGGCGCACGGCAAGCCTCGCCGTCGGTTTTCCGCCTCGCCCCACACCGTGGTGCCGCATCCGCCGTCAATAACGCGTAGCGCCATCCGCCGGGTTCATCCGGTTCCTTGCTCATTCCCGCCCGTCTCCCCTGTCGCGGTTGCGCACGGTTCCCGCGACCACCGCCTGTCCGCCCGAGGCGACATTGACGTGTTGCACCGTCAGCACCTGCCGTCCTCCGTTCCGCAACCTGTCCAAGGTCATCAGACCACGCTGGTAGGCATCCATCAATCGCGCCGCAGTGTTCGCCATCCTGGCCGCTTCGACGCTGCGGTGCGGATACAGATGGCCGCTGTTCGCATAAGCCGCCAATTCCTCTCCGGCCCCGGCCAGCATGCGCATGCCGAGAGGGTGCGCCGCCGCCAGTTGGTGCGCCAGCATCTTTTCCAGGCTGTTACCGGCCTGGACGGTTTCGGCGGCATCCAGCCCCAACATCAGGGCACCCGCGCCGCTGGCCAGCTTCATACGCTCCCGGCTGGCATCATGGGCAAGCCAGTCGGGACGGGCGCGAACGGTGTCCAGATAGGGCCGCATCATCGGCGCGCCGGTCGCAAATTCCCCGCCTCGCC
>JAYVCG010000737.1:0-8985 GCA_043750075.1 Acetobacteraceae bacterium
GGCCTGGAGCTGACGCGCCAGCGGGACGGGATCGAGCTGATCGCCTCGGAGAACATGGTCTCGGCGGCGGTGCTGGAAGCGCAAGGCTCCGTGCTGACCAACAAATACGCCGAGGGCTATCCGGGACGGCGCTATTACGGCGGCTGCGTGCATGTGGACGTGGCCGAGGAACTGGCCATCGCGCGCGCGAAACAGCTTTTCGGCTGTGCCTTCGCCAACGTGCAGCCGCATTCCGGCGCGCAGGCCAACCAGGCGGTGTTCCTGGCCCTGTGCAAGCCCGGCGACACCGTACTGGGCATGAGCCTCGCCGCGGGCGGGCATTTGACCCATGGCGCGGCGCCCAACCTGTCCGGCAAGTGGTTCCACGCCGTGCAGTACGGCGTGCGGAAGGACGACGGATTGCTGGATTACGAGGAACTCGAACGCCTCGCCCATGCCGAAAAACCGAAACTGATCATCGCCGGAGGCTCAGCCTATCCGCGGGTGATCGACTTCGCCCGCATCCGCCGCGTGGCGGACGAGGTGGGGGCGTTCTTCATGGTGGACATGGCGCATTTCGCGGGCCTGGTCGCGGCGGACGAATTCCCAAGCCCGCTGCCGCACGCCCATGTCGTCACCACCACGACGCACAAGACGCTGCGCGGACCGCGCGGCGGGATGATCCTGTCCAACGACCTGGAACTGGGGAAGAAGATCAACTCCGCCGTGTTCCCTGGGCTTCAGGGCGGGCCGCTGATGCATGTCATCGCGGGCAAGGCGGCGGCCTTCGCCGAGGCGTTGCGGCCCGAGTTCCGCCTCTACCAGAAAGCCGTGCGCGACAACGCCCGCGTGCTGGCGGAGACGTTGAAGGAAGCGGGCCTCGACATCGTCTCGGGCGGCACGGACTGCCATCTGATGCTGGTCGATCTGCGCCCGAAGCGCGTCACCGGCAAAGCCGCCGAGGCCAGCCTGGAACGCGCCCATATCACCGCCAACAAGAACGCCATCCCGTTCGATCCGGAGAAACCGGCGATCACCTCCGGCGTGCGGCTCGGTTCCCCGGCGGCGACGACGCGAGGCTTCGGCACGGCGGAGTTCCGGGAAATCGGGCTGATGATCAACGAGGTGCTGGAAGGGCTTGGGCACTCCAACGACGGCGCCAACCTCACCGCCGAGGCCGCGGTTGGCGCGCGGGTCCGCGCCCTGTGCGCCCGCTTCCCCGTCTATCCAGGCCGTTAGGCGATGCGCTGCCCGTTCTGCGGCTCGGACGACACGCAGGTGAAGGACAGCCGGCCCACCGAGGATAACAGCGCGATCCGCCGCCGCCGCTTCTGCGGCACCTGCGGCCAGCGTTTCACCACGGTCGAGCGGGTGCAGTTGCGCGAACTGACCGTGGTGAAGAACGACGGCCGCCGGGTGCCGTTCGACCGGGACAAACTGGCGCGCTCGATCCGGATATCCTTACGCAAACGTCCGATCCAGGAGGAACGGATCGAGCGCATCGTCAATTCGATCGTGCGGCAACTGGAAGCCTCCGGCGAGAGCGAGGTGGCCAGCAAGCAGGTGGGCGAACTGGTGATGGACACGCTGAAGGAACTGGACAAGGTCGCCTATGTGCGTTTCGCCAGTGTCTACCGGAATTTCCGGGAGGCGAAGGATTTCGAGGATTTCGTTGGCACCCTGACCGGCGAGGAGCCGTGACGGGCGGGCCGTCCGTCAGAACGGTTGCCGGGCGGCGAAGGGCCGGTTAAGCCATCCCCATGATCCTGCTGCGCCATGGCCAGAGCGAGTTCAATCTGCGGTTCACGGCCACCCGCCGCGATCCTGGCATCGAGGATCCGTGCCTCACCGAATACGGGCATCATCAGGCCGAGGACGCGGTGCGGCGCCTGGCGGGGGAGCGGATCACGCGGATCGTCGCCTCTCCGTACACGCGGGCGTTGCAGACGGCTGAACCGCTCGCCCGCCGTTTGGGGTTGAAGATCGAAATCCGGCCCATCGTGCGGGAGCGGTTTGGTTTGCCCTGCGATGTTGGGACCGCGTGCGCGCGGTTGAAGCAGGCGTGGCCCATGCATGATTTTTCCCATATCGAGGAAAAATGGTGGCCGGATGAGCATGAGTCTCCCACGCAGGTGACGGACCGGGCGAAAGCGTTCCGTCAGCAGATGGCCGTGGAGGCAGACTGGCGGGAGACGCTGGTGGTCAGTCACTGGGGTTTCATTTTGTGCATGACCGGGCAGAGCATCACCAATGGCGAGACCATCCGGTGCGATCCGCGCGGGCCGGTGCCGGAGCAGGTGATCTGGCGGGTGTGAGGGGAAAAGCGAGGCTCCGCCCCGCGCCCCGGCCTTTCTTCCTTCAGCCAATGCCGTGCCGCCGTCCATTCGTGATGGCGCGGAAACCACCACCATGCTACCGGGCGGCTCCCTCAAGGCGCACCAGCGCCGGATCGCACGGAGAGTGAAATGTCCCAGACCACCCCCACCCCCCAGCCGGGGACGCCGGCGACAGCGCCGCTGGTGGTGAACATCCAATACGTGAAGGATCTGTCGTTCGAGGTGCCGGGCGCCCCCCAGATCTTCACCACGCTGCGGGCTCAGCCGCAGGTCGCCATCAACCTCGACGTGCAGGCACGCCGCATCGCGGAAGGCGGCAACACCTATGAGGTCAGCCTGCTGATCCGCGCCGAGGCGACAGATCCCAGCCCGCCCGCGGATGGCACGCCCGCGAACGGCCAGACCACCACCGCGCCGGTCGTTTTTGTCGCGGAACTGACCTACGCCGGCGTGTTCACGCTGACCGGCCTGCCAGACAACGCGATCGAGCCGGTGCTGCTGGTGGAATGCCCGCGCATGTTGTTCCCCTTCGCCCGCAACATCCTGGCCGACGTCTCCCGCGATGGCGGCTTCCCGCCGGTGTTGCTGCAACCGATCGACTTCGTGCAACTCTGGCAGAGCCGCCGCGCGCAAACCGCCCAGGGCGCGCCACAGGTTCAGGTCTGATAGCGGAGTCTTGCCTGATACCGGAGCATTGCCTGGGCAGGCCGATGGCATTGCCCGCTCCCGCACCGTCAGCCCGGCCTGACCAGAGAATCTGTTCCAGCACCGTACCAGAACAGCTTCCCGGCCAGGCCGGGGCATGACGCAGGCGGGTCAAAAGCAAGAGGCGTTGGCACGACACGGGATCGGGCGCCAGAGGGACGAGGCACGGTACAACAACGTTTCCTTTCTCCGTGCGTCTCCGTGGTTCTCCGTGTCCTCCGTGGTGAGATCTTTCGCGCAGGCATCAACACGAACGGACTTTCCGGTTGGGCCATTGGCGAACCGCACTCCCCTTCGGCGCGGATTGGGCGTAAGAAGGACGCCACCCTCGTAACTGACGATGAGATCATGGCCGGCCATTCCCATTTCAAGAACATGATGCACCGCAAGGGCGCGCAAGACGCCAAACGCGCCCGGATTTTCGCCCGTCTGATCCGCGAGATCACCGTCGCCGCCCGCCAGGGGATGCCTGATCCGGCGTTCAATCCCCGGCTGCGCGCCGCGCTCGCCGCCGCGCGCCAGTCCAACATGACCAAGGACACGATCGACCGCGCGGTGAAGAAAGCCGCCGGGGAAACCGGTTCCGACGATTACCAGGAGGTTCGGTACGAGGGCTATGGCCCGGCGGGCGTCGCGGTGATCGTGGAGGCGCTGACCGACAACCGTAACCGCACCGCCGGGGAAGTCCGCTCCGCCTTCGCCAAGCATGGCGGGGCGTTGGGGGAGACCAACTCGGTCAGCTTCCTGTTCAACCGTCTGGGGGCCATCCGTTATCCGGCCGCCGCGGGCTCCGAGGACGCGATGCTGGAAGCCGCGATCGAGGCCGGGGCGGAGAACGTCGAGAGCGACGCCGAGGGGCACGACATCACCTGCGCGATCGAGGATTTTTTTGGCGTGCGCGACGCGCTGGAGGCGCGGTTCGGTGTGCCGGAGAGCGCGCGGCTGGAATGGCGGCCGATGACCTCGATCACGCTGGATGAGGAGAAGGCGGCCGGGCTGCTGAAGCTGCTGGATGTGCTGGAGGACAGCGATGACGTGCAGAATGTGTATGCCAATTTCGACATTCCCGAGGCGGTGATGAGCCGGTTGTCGGCGTGAGGGGGGGCGTGGTTGGGAAGGGTTGGCCGATGAGGTGGCGATGCCGTATGTTGACGTGTTGACGGCAAAAGCGACCAAAACGGGAGCAGCGCGACGGCAAGTATCGCTGAATGATCTGCTTACCGATGTGTGGCAACTTCATCGTGGAAACGAGCGTGCCAGTTAATCTGAATAAGCCTCATTTGTGGAAAACGGACATTGGTTTGTCCGTCGACATGTATAATGACTGGTTCATGAAATTCGCGCCTGTCGCATTTCGTGAAACACGGGTCAAGGTCGCCAAGGATGTTGAAACGACGCTCTACCGCACGGGTAACCTCACAGATGTAACTCCGGCTTTATTGCGGGAACATCCCGCCGTTCTCCCAACGCTGCGCATGTCGACCTGCCCGCCAATTGCCGTCGACCGCCTGATTGGTCTTGCTGGCGTGTCGAAAAATCTTGTCGGCCGCATGGAAGAGGGGAAACTTCCTTCGCGCATGGCATCCGCCTCGTTAGAAGCTGATCTTGAAAAAATTGGTTGCATCATTGAACGCATGGCTGATCCTGATATTTTTGTCTGGCTGGAAAGCAATCGTGAGCCAACGGCCGCGGAAGTGCATCGCGCCGCGACCGTTGTCGCGGATCGCCTCACCAACGCCAATGCCAATCCGATCATTCGCAACGCGCAAGAGAAGCGCCAACTCGCCGCGATTGGCGCATGGCTGGAAGGACGCGGTTATTCGAAACTTCCTGAAGGTATAAGATACAACGCGATGCCAGTGGGAACATATGGCTTCCGCCTCAATGTGCCGGTCAAGTCGGAAGGCAGAACATCGACAGTTAACATTCCAGTCGACACGGCTGTCATGTCGCGCTTAGCGAAGGACGGTGATCTTCCATTCATGATCGAAGCCAAGTCCGCCGGAGATTTCACCAATACCAATAAACGACGCAAGGAAGAAGCACAGAAAATCAATCAGCTCCGGCACATGCACGGTAATGGTGTGCGCTTCATGCTGTTTCTGTGCGGATATTTTGATTGCGGTTATCTCGGATACGAAGCCGCCGAAGGCATTGATTGGGTATGGGAGCACCGCATTGATGATCTCGCCAAATTCGGGATTTAGTTCATGGATGCCATGACATCCATCGAAGATCGCCGTCTTTCTCTGCAATTAGTTCTGGATGCGGAAAAAACACAGGCGGAACGCAACAAGCTTGGTCAGTTTGCCACGCCCGCGGGTTTGGCATCCGATATTCTCACCCATGCGCGCCACTTGCTTCCCGTCGATTTACCCGTGCGTTTTCTTGATCCGGCCATGGGTACTGGTTCTTTTTATACCGCGTTCCGCCGTGTGTTTCCGGCGAAGTGCATTGAAACCGCGCGGGGTTTCGAGATTGACCCGCATTATGGCGAGCCCGCGCGCGCGTTATGGGCCGATCATCCGCTTAAGCTGACCTTGGGTGACTTCACGACAATGAAGCCGCCTGAGGAGGGCGGGAGATTCAATCTCGTGATCTGTAACCCGCCTTACGTGCGGCATCACCATATGGACAAGGCAACAAAAGCGCGGCTGCTCGCCGCGACCGGCGCGGCGTCCGGTGTTCAGATGAAGGGGCTTACTGGTCTGTATTGCTATTTCCTCGGTCTGGCTCATGCGTGGATGGAGCCGGATGGCGTTGCTGGTTGGCTTATTCCGAGTGAGTTCATGGATGTGAATTACGGTGTACCGGTGAAGCGGTACCTGTTGCATCAGGTCGAGTTGATCCGCGTCCATCGTTTTAACCCAAGCGAATTGCAATTCGGGGATGCGTTCGTATCTTCAACAGTAGTCTGGTTCCGCAAACGTAAGCCAGCGGCGGATCTTGAGGTCGAATTCTCCTACGGTGGCACGCTCGCCACTCCGAAGGTATCGCGGCTGGTTTCGTCTGCCGATTTGCAAGGCTCCGCGAAGTGGACAAGCCTTGCGGCGGACGGCGTACAGGCGATCAATGACGGGCCGCGCCTGGCGGACTTCTTCGACATCAGGCGCGGCCTCGCGACCGGTGACAACGGCTTCTTCATCATGTCCCGTGACGAAATCGCGGCGCGTGGCCTGCCCATGGAGTTTTTCAAGCCGATTCTGCCTGGCCCTCGTCACCTTAAAAGCGATGTTGTTGAAGGCGAAGTGGACGGCACACCGAAATTGGCGAAGCAACTGTTCATGCTGGATTGCCGGTTGCCGGAAGCAGAGGTCAAAGATCATTATCCGGCACTTTGGGCCTACTATCAAACAGGCAAGCCCAAGGTGGCGGGAACCTATCTTTGTAGCCGTCGTACTCCCTGGTATGCGCAAGAAAACCGCCCTCCCGCACCCTTCATTTGCACCTACATGGGGCGAAAAATGGCGAAACGGGACAAGCCTTTTCGCTTCATCCTGAACCGATCGAAAGCTACCGCGGCGAACGTCTATCTTCTGCTGTATCCAAAGCCCGCTCTGGCGAAGGCACTCACCAGCAACCCTGATCTTGGTCAACAGATATGGGAATTCCTGAACGGGATCGATGCAGCGATATTGATCGGTGAGGGCCGCGTTTATGGTGGGGGTCTCTATAAAATGGAGCCCAGGGAACTTGCGAACGTGCCAGCCAGAGCTATCGCTTCCATGCTGCCAGCGGTGAAAAATCAGCCTTTCAGACAGGGTGAAATGTTCGCGGAGCATGCGGTGTGATCCGTACAGCGGGAAAGGCCAGGCGGAAGCCGTATTAAACGCATCCGCTCCCCCCAACTCACCCCCCCACCTCAACCACCACCGGCACATGATCCGAGGGCTGCGTCTGGTTCCGTTCCTCCCGGTCCGGCCAGGCGGCGATCAACCGTTCCGCCACCTTGGGCGACAGCAGCGCGTGATCGATCCGCAGACCGCAATCGCGCTCCCACGCCGCCGCCTGATAATCCCAGAAGGTGAACACCCGCCCGGTGGGATGCAGCGCGCGGATCGCGTCCGTCAGCCCCAGCCACAGCAACCGATGAAACCGCGCCCGCGTTTCCGGCCGCAGCAGCGCATCCCCCGGAGAAAGCGCGCCGGGCGAGAAATCCTCATCCGTGGGACAGACGTTGAAATCGCCGGTGATGATCAGCGGCACATCCGCCTCCAGCAGCGCGCGCGCCCGCTCAACCAGCCCGTCCATCCAGGCGAGTTTGTAGGCATACCCTTCCTCGCCGCGTGAATTGCCGTTCGGGAGATAGAGGCCGATGATCGTCATCCCCCCCGCCTCGACCTCAATGTAACGGGCCTGTGCGTCGTCCTCCGGCAGGCCGGGCAGCGCGCGGTGCGTCACCGTGAACGGCACGCGCGACAGCACGGCGACGCCGTTATAGGCTTTTTGCCCCACCACCTCGGCCTGATAGCCCAGGGACTGGAACGTCTGGGCGGGGAACTGCGCGGCCTCGCACTTGATTTCCTGCAGAAACAGCAGATCGGGCTGAACGCGTTCCAGCCAGTGTTTCACATGGCTTTCCCGCTGGCGGATGGAATTGACGTTCCAGGTGGCGATTTTCATCCCCGATGAGTGCCACCGCCGCCCGCCAAGGTCAAAGCCGGACGCGCGTTCTTCCGTCAGGCCCGGCGCTCTGGGGTAAAAGCCCCAAAATAAAAGCGATTCAAGAAAAAAATCATATCCCCTTCCACAGCTTCCAGGTCACGGCCAATGCCAGCAATCCCAGGATGCCCGTGACCGCGGTGGCGTGATGCGCGCCGATGCGGTCCGCCAGCCAGCCCAGCCAGAGGAAACCGATCGGGCCGGTGCCGATGCACACTGACAGCACACCCAGAATGCGGGAACGCATCTCGGGCGGGGAGGCGAGCCAGACCAGCGTGGCCTGCATCGTCGCGAAGCCCGCGCCGCCCAGTCCGGTCAGCAGCAGGGCGGCTCCGGCGAGCAGGGGACTGGTGGTGGTGGCGAACACCACCAGCATGACCATGTACAGCGTCACGCCGCCGACATAGGCGCGGGCGTACCAGCGCGGCGTCAGCCACACCGCGAGCAGCAGGGCTCCGAAGAACGCCCCGATCCCGTCCAGACTCGCCAGTATTCCCACGCCTTGCGCGCCCAGGTTCAGGCGGTCGTGGCCGATCACCGGGATCATGCTGGTGAAGGGCCAGGCGAAGACGTTGTAGATGATGGTGACGGCCAGCGTGCCGGTCAGGCGCGGGTCGGCGCGCACGATGCGCAATCCCTCGGCGATGCGGGCGAGCACGGCGCCGGTGCCGGGGGAGGGGGGAATGCGCGTGCGTATCCTCAGCGCGGCGGCGATGGCGGCGGCGTACATCAGCACGCTCAGCGCGAAGACGCCCTCGATCCCGCCCGTGCTGAGCAGAAGGCCGCCGATGGCCGGTCCCACCATGCGGCTGGCGTTGCTGGCGCCGACGTCGAGCGACATGGCGGTGCCCATGTGCGCGCGGCCGACGGCCTCGCCCATCATGAAGCGGCGGACGGGATTGTCGGTGGCCCAGCCGCAGCCGTTGATGAAGGCGGCGGCGGCGAAGTGCCAGACCTCCAGCGCGCCGGCCAGGGCCAGCAGGCCGAGGGCGGCGGAGGTGGCGCCCATCAGGATCAGCACGCCGGTCAGTGTCATGCGCCGGTCCACGCGTTCCGAGATCGCGCCCAGGAAGGCGCCGAACAGGCCCATGGGGAGGAGACGGAGCATGGTCATCATCGCGACCGCGAAGGCGGATTCGGTGCGCTGGTAGACCGCGACGCCGACCGCGACCGTTTCCAGCCAGCGCACGGTGGAGATGACAAGGCCCACGAGCCACAGGCGCCAGAAATCCGGCGTGCTGGCGTGGATCATGCGCCGGAAGGGGGAGGGAGTGGCGTCCATGCGGGCAACGGATCATGGCGG
>JAYVCG010000738.1:0-4668 GCA_043750075.1 Acetobacteraceae bacterium
CGCGCCGGTGTTGTTCAGAATGCCCGCGATGGTGACGGCCGAGCCGCCCTCGGCGGTGAAACGGTCGCTGTCAACGCCCAGGAAGCCGGTGTTGGTCAGATCGCCGCTAAAACTGGCGGCGCCCCCAGGCGTGGTCACGACGAGAGCCGCGTCCCGGTTGCCGATCGTCAGTGCGGCCGCGGCGATGCTGGCCGTGAGCGAGACACGATATCCACCGCTGAGACCAATGGTCACAGTGTCGGAAATGCCAGGGACAAGGCCGGTGTCCCATGCCAAAGGGTCAGTCCATGAACCATTTGACGGAAATTTCCAGCTCGTCATGGCGCGATCCTTTTTAACGGAGCGATGCGATCCAGTGAGTTCTCAGGGCATTCAATCCAGACGGCGCGACCATCCCACGAGCGGTTGATGAAATCAAGGATGTTGCCAAACCACGTCTATTTTGGAATCAGGGCGGCCCTTCGCACGGAGACGATCGGCGATGGCACAGAGGGGCACCGTCAACCTGATGGGGCATGGCCGCGATAAGAGATGTAGAGTAGAGCACAGGAGATCGTGTCGCGGCGATACCATTGGGCCGGGCATTGGTATTGAGATATTGGTTACTCAGGCGATTCGGACAGGATTTGGGCGTCCAAACGTGAGGCGGATCCCATCGGTTGGACAGGAAGCGGGGTAACTTAGGATTCCAGCAAAAACAACTTGAACATTTACAGGGACTTCCCGCACTCTCCGGGTATGAGTGATGTGGGAATGATGGAAGACAAGTGCCGCGCTCTGGCCGGACGGCTGGACGAAACCACATTGCGTCTTTGGGCCGCGGTTGAAGACCGCACCCTGGGATGGGGTGGCGTGAGCACCGTGGCGAAGGCGACCGGCATGTCGCGGACGACGATCTGTTCCGGTTTGGAAGAACTGGAATCGCCACCGTCTCTGGCTCCGGCCCGGCCCGGCCGCACTGAAACGCCCGGTCAATTCTCTGGACAAGGACCAGGCCGGAGCGGTTCCGCTCCTGGTGATCGATGTCAGGGAAATCGACCCGCCAAAGGGGCTGAGCCTGTCCACTGGCGGCTGTTGACGACGCATGAGGCCGCGACGCCTGGCCAGGCCCGCCAGATTGTCGCCTGGTACCGCATGCGGTGGATCATCGAACAGGTGTTCCGTTCGATGAACCCGGACTGCTCGCGGATCGAGGATTCGCAGGTGGAGACAGCCGCCTGCTTCACCAAACTCACCATGACCGGATTGATCGAGGCGATACGATCGATGCAGCTCGTGATGGCGCGGCGGAGGATCTTGATCCAGGGGCACGGCCCCTGGATCAAGATCCATGGTTGCCGGTGCGGGCCAGGCCGGGTACGGTTGGGAAACCCATGTCCTGTCGCCGTGAAAGGGAGATCATGCGATGCCAGAAACCAAAACCATGCTTTATGCCAGCATGGGCGCCGATCTGATCCATTACGACATGGATGTGGAGATGGCGGCATTGACACGGCGGCGCACCGTCAGCGTGCCGGCGAACATCCAGTATGTCTGGCCGCATGTCTCACGGCGGTTCCTGTACGTGGCGAGCAGCGACAGCGCCTCAGGCATGGGTCAGGCGGGGAAAACGCATCACGTCAGCGCGTTCCGCGTCCATCCCGAAACCGGCGCGCTCAGCCCGTACGGCGGGACAATCGCCTTGCCGCACCGTCCCATTCATATGTCCACCGATCTGCTCTCAACCCATGTGCTGGCCGCTTTCAACAACCCCGCCGCCATCCGTGTCTACACCATCAACAAAGATGCCTCCCTGGGCCACGAGATACCGCAACCGCCAGACATCGACGTGGGTATTTTCCCGCATCAGGTGCTGGCGATGCCAGGCAATGACCGGGTCATCGTTCCGGCGCGTGGTCACGACGCCACCGCGGCCAGGCCCGAGGAACCAGGCGCGCTGAAGGTGTTTCGTTTCGAGAACGGAGTGCTGCGGAATGATGCCTCGATCGCACCGCGCGGCGGCCATGGATTCGGACCGCGGCATATCGATTTTCATCCCACGCGGCCATGGATGTACGTTTCGCTGGAGCGGCAGAACGCCGTCGATATGTTCCCTTATGACGGGAACAGCGTGGCGGCGGAGCCCGCTTTTCACGTCAACACGCTGCGCGACCCGGACACTGTGCGCGGTCATCAGGTGGTGGGCACGGTGCATGTGCATCCCAACGGCCGCTTCGTTTACGTCGCGAATCGGGCCAGCAGCACGGTGGAGCAGGAGGGCAAACGCGTTTTCGCCGGGGGTGAGAACACGATCGCGGTGTTTTCCATCGATCAGGCGACCGGCCAGCCAGTATTGATTCAACATGTGGATACACAAGGCATTCATTGCCGCACGTTTCACATCGATCCCAGCGGACGGTTGATGGTTTGCGCGCATATCCAGGGTTTGCCGCTCTCGGATGGGACAGAGATACCAACGCGGCTCAGCCTGTTCCGCATCGCGGACGATGGCACCCTGAGCTTCGCGCGCAGCGTGGACATGGAAACGAACGGCCGCCTGATGTGGTGGATGGGAATGCTGACGCCATAAAACGAAAAACGCCTTTGACATGTCCCAGGAACCCCATGAAATGGTTCCAAGGGGCTCTGCCCCTTGGTGGGGTCCAGGGGCAAAGCCCATGGCCTTGCCTGCCCGTCTGATTGACACACCCCGCCCCATTGGACAGTTTCCGCCCGGCCACCAGGAGGAAACAGAACCATGACGCCGCTCACTTACCAGCAGGTCGATGTCCTGGTGATCGGCGCGGGCAACGCCGCGGCCAACGCCGCCCTCGCCGCGCACGAAGCCGGTTGCAGCGTGGCCATGCTGGAAACCGCCCCCGAGGAAGCACGCGGCGGCAATTCCGCCTTCACCGGTGGCGCGTTCCGCTTCGTGTATCATGAGGTGAAAGACCTGATCGCCCTGTCACCGGACATCGCCGGTCTGGACCTGTCCACCATAGATTTTGGCACATACACGCAAGAACAGTATTTCGACGACATGGGGCGGCTGACCGAATATCGCTGCGATCCCGATCTGACCGAGGTATTGATCGGCAGCTCCTACGCCTCCGCCCTCTGGCTAAAAAAGCACGGCATCAAATTCCAGCCCGCCCTGGGCCGGCAGGCCTTCAAGGTGGACGGAAAATTTCGCTTCTGGGGCGGGCTGGCGTGCCACATCCATGGCGGCGGACAGCAACTGGTCGCGACCTTGCACGCCAAACTGGCCGCGGTGGGGATTCCCGTGCTGTACAACACGACGGCATGGCAATTTCTGCAAGGCGATGACCGGATCGAAGGTGTGCGCGTGCGCCACCACGGCCGCATTCACGATCTGCGCGCGAAAGCCATCGTCATGGCCTGCGGCGGTTTCGAATCGAACGCGGAAATGCGCGCACGCTACATCGGTCCCAACTGGGATCTCGCGAAAGTGCGTGGCACCCGGTACAACCAGGGCTATGGTCACCGCATGGCGATCGATATCGGCGCCGCCGTCTCTGGGCATTGGTCCGGCGCGCATGCCGTGCAATGGGACATGAACGCGCCGGCTTTCGGCGATCTCTCGGTGGGCGATCAGTTCCAGAAGCACAATTATCCGTTCGGTGTGCTGGTCAATGCCCGCGGTGAACGCTTTCTGAATGAAGGCAAGGATTTCCATAGCTATACCTATGCCGCGTACGGGCATGAGGTGATGAAGCAGCCCGGCCTGTTCGCGTGGCAGATTTTCGATTCCAAGATCAATCATTTGCTCCGCAGCGAGTACCGCATCCCCCGCATCACCAAGGAAACCGGCGACACGCTGGAGGAACTGGCGCCCAAACTGACCGGCGTGGACACGGCGGCGGTGCTGGAGACGTTGCGTGCCTACAATGCGGCCCCCCGGCCCGATGTGAAATTCGATCCCAATGTTCATGACGGCCTCGCGACGATTGGTTTGCCCATCAACAAGACCAACTGGGCGCAGAAACTCGACACGCCGCCGTTCCATGCCTATGGCGTGACCGCTGGTGTGACCTTCACCTTTGGCGGATTGAAGATCAACACAAAAGCCCAGGTGGAGGATACGGGGGGGAGCGCGATCGGGGGGCTGTTCGCGGCGGGGGAAATCGCCGGCGGACTGTATTATCATAATTATGCGAGCGGAACGGGGTTGATCGCCGGAGTCACGTTCGGCCGTATCGCCGGTGAGGGCGCCGCTGCTTTCGCCCAGAGCAACTGAAACAGGGAGATCAACACCGTGTCCTGGAAAAAACTCGTCCTCGCGGCACTGACCGCGATTCTGCCCGCCACCGCCGCGTGGTCCGCCGCCTGTGATAACCCACGGCAAATGACAGGGTTCAAAACCTGCGCGAATGTCGAGCAGGCGGAGAAGGAAGGCGCGCTGACCGTGTACTCCCCTGATCCGGAAACCAATCAGGCCGCGCTTGGCAACGCGTTCATGGCCGCGTTCCCAAAGATCAAGGTCACGTATCTGCGTCTGCAAACCGGGGCGCTTTACGCCAAACTGATGGCGGAGCGTCAGGCGAAAACCTACCAGCCCGACATCCTGACCCTCAGCGACATGACCTTCGCCCTGGACTTTCAAAAGCGCAACGGCTGGGCTCGTTACGATTCCACGGAACTGGCGGCTTTCAAAACGGAGCATAAAAG
>JAYVCG010000739.1:0-4453 GCA_043750075.1 Acetobacteraceae bacterium
GGCCCGAACGGCGCGGGCAAGACCACCTTCTTCAACCTCATCACCGGCCATCTGCGCCCCGACCGCGGCACCGTGCAATTCGAGGGCACCGAACTGACCGGCCTGCCGCCAGAGAAGATCGTGCGGATGGGGATCGCGCGTTCGTTTCAGCGGATTAACATCTATCCCCGTCTGACGGTATTCGAGAACGTGCAGGTGGCGCTGATCGCCCACAAGGGCCAGCAATGGAACCTGTTCACGCCGGGCCGCTCCCTGCACCGCGCGGAAACCGCCGATCTGCTGCGCCTCGTCGGACTGGGTGAGGAAACCACCGGCATCGCGGGCCAGTTGAGCTATGGCAAGCAAAAGCAGCTCGAACTCGCCATCGCCCTGGCGGCACAGCCGCGCCTGCTGCTGCTGGACGAACCAACCGCGGGCATGTCGCCGGGAGAAACGGCGGAATCGATCGCGCTGATCCGCGACATCGTCCGCGCGCGGGGGCTGACCCTGCTGTTCACCGAGCACGACATGTCCGTGGTGTTCGGCATCGCTGAGCGCATTTCGGTGCTGCATCACGGGGAGATCATCGCCTCGGGCACACCTGACGCGGTGCGGGAAGACCCGGAAGTGAAGCGCGTCTATCTCGGGGAGCACGCCGATGACTGAACCCGGAATGGACCATGGCGCGCTGCTCAGCGTGGAGGGGATTCATACGGCGTATGGTTTGAGCCAGGTGCTGTTCGGCGTTTCGATCGCGGTGCGTCCGGGCGAGTGCGTGGCGCTGATCGGGCGTAACGGCGTCGGCAAGACCACGACCATGCGCTCCATCATGGGTCTGACGCCGCCGCGCCAGGGCCGGGTACTGTGGAAGGGGCGCGACATCGCGCATCTGCCCCCCTACCGGATTTGCCAGGCGGGCATCGGCTTCGTGCCGGAGGACCGCCGCATCTTCCCCGAACTTTCGGTCTGGGAGAACCTGGACATCGCCCGCCGCGCCGGAAGCAACGGTCTGGCGGCGTGGAGCGAGCCGGAGGTGTTCGCCCTGTTCCCCGATCTGATGGACATCCGCGACCGGCGGGGCGGGGTGCTGTCCGGCGGCCAGCAGCAGATGCTGACCATCGCCCGCACTCTGATGGGCAACCCCGAATTGCTGCTGCTGGATGAACCGTCCGAGGGGCTCGCGCCGTTGATCGTCGATCAACTCCGCGACAAGGTGGCGCAACTCAAGGCGACGGGGTTGTCGATCGTGCTGGCCGAGCAGAACCTGAAATTCGTGCTGTCGCTGGCGGACCGGGTTTACATCCTGGAGAAGGGCGAGGTGCGGTATACTGGCACGCCCGCCGATCTGCGCGCCAACCAGGACATCGTGAAGCAGTATCTCACGGTCTGACTGTCGGCGGCGCGTGTCACGGGTCCGAAGGAAGGCTGAGTTCATACTCCACCTCCGGCGTGTAAACCGCCTGCTCCTTGCCCAGGATTGAGGAGAACAACGTGAAGTGCCCGATCGTGATCGGGGCGGAGCGGAACAGGTTATGCGCCTGCACGAAAGCCGCGACCTTCGCCTCCACCGGGTTGTTCAGGCGGGCCAGCGTCACATGCGGCTGAAACCGCCGCCGTTCCGGCTCCAGGCCGGTCCGTTGCAAGGCGGTCTCGATCTTGGCGCGCAGATGGTCCAGCGCCGGGTTGCGTTCGGCGCCCGCCCACAGCGCGGCACTGATCCCGCTTTTGGCGAACGTCCCCATCCCGCTCAGCGTCAGCGCGAAGCCCTTCGCCCGCAGCCCGGAAAGCGCCTCATCCACATCCTGGGCTACATGCGCGGGTATGTCGCCGATGAAGCGCAGGGTCAGATGGTAGTGCTCCGGCGGCACCCAGCGCGCGCCGGGAATGCCGGAGCCGGACAGCGCGGCCAGTTGCTCGCGCACGGACCTGGGCAGCGCGAGGGCGGCGAACAATCTCATGATGGCCGCGCCTCCGTCAGCAGCCGCGCGACCACGGGCGACAGGCGCTCGACGACTCGCGCCACCCCGGCGGGGTTGGGGTGGATGCCGTCCGCCTGGTTCAGCGCGGGCACCGCCGCGACACCTTCCAGGAAGAACGGATCGTAGAGCAGCCCAGGGCGCTGGCCCAGACGGTCGAACACGGCGCGGTAGTCGCGGCGGTAGTCGGGCCCGTAGTTCGAGGGCGGGAACATGCCGCTGAACAGCACCGGGATCTTGCGTGCCGCCAGCCGGTCGAGGATCGCGGTCAGGTTCCGCTCCATCTCCCCCGGATCGATCCCGCGCAGCCCGTCATTGGCGCCAAGCTCGACGAGCGCGGCGTCGGCGCCGCCCGCCAGCACCCAGTCCAGCCGCGCCAGCCCGCCCGCTGAGGTATCGCCCGACACCGCGCCGTCGATCAGCGTGACCGCGAGGCCTTTGTCCCTCAACGCCGCCGCCAGCCGCGCCTGAAACCCGTCCGCGCGCGGCAGCCCGTACCCGGCGGTGAGCGAATCCCCCAGGACCAGAAGCCGGAGCGGCGCCGCGAGAGAAGATGACATGACCGTTACACTTTGGAGAGCCGAGAAAAGAAACACACGCCTGCCAAGGAGAAACCCCTGTCTGAGAACCGCGTGATCGCCATATGCTGGCGCCATGGATGCCATCCCGTCACAACCGGTTCCCGCCACCACGGCGCCGCCGCTCGTCCTGGTGAGAGACCTCACCCTGACCCTGCCCTCGGCCTCCGGGCCCGTCAACATTCTTCGCGGGGTCAATCTCACTATCGCGCGCGGTGAGGCGATTGGCCTGCTTGGCCCCTCCGGTTCCGGCAAGACCAGCCTGCTGATGCTGCTTTCTGGGCTGGAGCGCGCCACCAGCGGCTCCATCGTGCTGGACGGCGAGACCATCACCGCGATGGACGAGGACGCGCTGGCCCGTCTGCGCCGGACGCGGATCGGCATCGTGTTCCAGTCCTTCCACCTGATCCCCACCATGACCGCGCTGGAGAACGCCGCCGTGCCGCTGGAACTCGCGGGACGCCGCGACGCCATGAAACGCGCCGCGGAGGCGCTGGAGATGGTGGGGCTGAGCCACCGGCTGACCCATTTGCCCTCCCGCCTGTCCGGCGGCGAGCAGCAGCGTATCGCCATCGCCCGCGCCTTCGCCCCCGAACCCCGTCTGCTGCTGGCCGACGAGCCCACCGGCAATCTGGATCACGCCACGGGGGAGACGGTGATGGACCTGCTGTTCTCGCTCCGCGCCCGCCTGGGTACGACGCTGATGCTGATTACTCACGACCCCAGGCTGGCGGCGCGCTGCGACCGGCAGGTGCGGCTGGTGGATGGGAAAGTGGCGTGAGCGGGGAAATGCGAGGATCGCGCGTTACAGATACGGCGCCCCTTCAATGGCCTTGGCCGCGACCGGCACACCGATCTTCGCCGCTGTATCGAGCGCCCATTTCCCGGCGGATTTGAGGTGCGTGAATGCCCCCGTGGCGTCTCCGCTTTTGGCGCTTTTCTCGGCATTGGCGATGGAAGCAATGGCGATGGCGTGATCGGGTTCATCCTCTTCGAGCGCCAGCGCGTCCCGCATCATCGCCTGACGCAGGCGCCGCAATTCCCCGGTCAGAACCTGAAGGTCGATGTCGGCGAAATGCTGTTGCTGAACCTGATTGAAGATGACATGCGATGCGTCTCTTCCGGCGGTGGGTCCAACGAAGCCCGTGTTGCCCTTATAACCACCTACACGCCCCGTGCGCGAATCTCGGATGAGGAGGTGTCAAAGCGAAACCGTTGCTCAGGGATTTCGCTGAACAGACCGGCATAACGGCGCGGCACGGGGATGTCGCTCAGCGTGTATACGCGCGCCGTGGCGCCGATGCGCACGGCCACCAGAAAGCCGCACCCGGCATTGGCGATTTCCTCAAGCGCGGCGTGCATGCGAACCTCATCGTCGCCATAATATCTCGGCGCGACCAGCCGCTCCGCCGTATCCGCCCCGATCACGAACGTGGTTCCTGGAAAAAGACGCGACTTCTCGACGAAGGTGGGCGCTCTCGTCAGTTCGACCGGCGACTTCCAGGCGAATTGCGCGAGCCGCTGCCGCACCGTCTCGCCCGTCAGCGGCGGTTTATCGACGTTGGTGACAGAGATTTCAAACGCCAAAGGCTGCTGCCTGAGTTCTTCGGCCACCCGCGCCAGCAACACATGCCCGGCGTGCAGCGGGTTGAAAGACCCTGGCAACAGCAGGAGGGGCCGCGGCGCCGACACCATCATCTGGCCATCAGGCTGAACGGTGACGCGATCGAGCGCGCCGGCCAGAAGCTGATCGATGGTATCCACGTCCGCGATAACCGCCTCCTCGAAATGTTCATCGGCATCGAGCAGGCCACGCGTCGGCGGCGCGGCGATCCCGCAGGCATGGGCCAGCCACAGGACGATCGCGCGCGAAACGAGGTCTTCTTCAGCGGCGCGATCCCGCCGGCCCTTGGCCATCAC
>JAYVCG010000740.1:0-9400 GCA_043750075.1 Acetobacteraceae bacterium
CTTGCACATCGACGCCTTCGCCGCGGCGGGCATCACCGGGCATTACCACCTGATGGATGTCGATCACCTGCCCGGCCGCACACTGAAAGACCTGCTCGACGCCGCGCGCACCGCGGGTTTCCTCGGCGTCAACATCACCTTCCCGTTCAAGCAGACGGTCATGCCATTACTGGACCAACTCTCGCCCGAGGCGCGGCAAACCGGCGCCGTCAACACCGTCACCATCGCCAAAGACGGCCGCACCACGGGCCACAACACCGACCGCGGCGGCTTCCGCCTGAATTTCGAGCACGGTCTGGGCCGCGCCAGCGCCGCGGCCAAAACCGCCGTGCTGATCGGCGCGGGCGGGGCGGGCAGCGCGGTCGCCTTCGCGTTGATGGACCTCGGCCTGAAAACGCTGATCGTGCATGACACCGACCCCGCCCGCGCCGCCGCCCTGGCCGCCGGCGTGACCATGCATTGTGGAGCGGAACGCTGCCGGGTGGCGGGACGGCTGGAGGAAGACATCGCCGCCGCCGACGGCATCGCCAACGCGACACCCATCGGCATGACGGGTTTTCCCGGCAATCCGGTGCCCATGGCGGCGGTGCGCGCCGGTCATTGGGTCGCCGACGTGATCTATTCGCCGATGGAGACGGAACTGATCCGCGCCGCCGCGGCGAAAGGCGCCCGCACGCTGACCGGCGGCGGCATGTGCGTGCATCAGGGCGTGGAGGCGTTTCGTTTGTTCACCGGCCTAGATCCGGATGTGCAACGTATGCACCGCGCCTTCGCCACCGCCCTCGCCGCGCGCGACAAAGCCCAGAGCGCATCATGAAGACCGCCATCGCCACCGTCTGCCTTAGCGGCGGGCCTGTACCGGCTTTGGCGCCGCCAACGCGCCGATCCGCCTCGCCGCGCAATCGCGTCTCGCGCAACCCGCCCGCTGAAAACGGACCCAATGCCCATGACAGACACTTTCACCCCCCGCGACTGGGCTGGCCAGCCGGCCTACATCGCGCCCGGATATAAATCCACCGCCGCGCGCGGTCCCACCAAACCGCTGATCCCCCTGCGGCAAACAGTGTCGGAGCTGACCGGCCCGGTTTATGGGCACGAAAGCGTCACCGGTCACGACGCCGATCTCACCCGCAATGGCCGCCGCAACGGCGAACCGTTGGGGGAGCGCATCATCGTCGCGGGCCGCGTGCTGGATGAGGACGCGCGGCCCGTGCCCAACACGCTGCTGGAAATCTGGCAGGCCAACGCGGCGGGCCGTTACATCCACCACACCGATCAGCATGACGCGCCGATCGACCCGAATTTCTTCGGCGGCGGACGCTGCGTGACCGACGCCAACGGTCATTACCGTTTCATGACCATGAAGCCGGGCGCCTATCCCTGGCCGAACCACCACAACGCCTGGCGGCCCAATCACATTCATTTCTCGCTGTTCGGGCCGAATTTTTTAACCCGGCTTGTGACCCAGATGTATTTTCCGGGTGATCCGCTGCTCGATCTCGACCCCATTTTCCTGGCGACCCCGGCGGAGACGCGCGCCTTGCTGGTCGCGCGTTTCACCCTCGATCTGACCGAGCCCAATTTCGCCCTGGGGTATCAGTTCGATATCGTGCTGCGCGGGCGTTCCGCCACGCCGATGGAGGGTTGAACGATGACGAAGCTGAGACAAACACCCTCGCAGACCGTGGGGCCGTATTTCGCTTATGGTCTTTCACCGGAACAATACGGATACGGTCAGAATTTAACGAGTCTCGCCGGTCCGGACATGAGGATGGGTGAGGTTGAGGGTCAGCGCATCCGTGTCGAGGGCCGGGTGTTCGATGGCCTGGGCCATCCGATTGCCGATGCGTTGATCGAACTTTGGCAGGCGGATGCCTCTGGGCGGTACGCGCATCCGGCCGATCCACGTGGTGGCAACAGCACTTTCAAGGGATTTGGGCGGTGTGGCACGGGGACCGATCCGCGCAACCGGTTTTGGTTCGATACGATCAGGCCGGGCGCGGTGGATGCTGTTCAGGCGCCGCATTTGAACGTGATCGTGACCATGCGCGGGATGTTGCTTCATGCGTATACGCGCGTTTATTTTCCGGGGGAGGCGGCGAATGCCACCGATCCCGTGTTGAGCGTGGTGCCGGTGGAGCGGCGGCACACGTTGATCGCCGTCGCGCGGGGGGATGGGGTGTATTGTTTCGATATTCATATGCAGGGTGAGCGGGAGACGGTGTTTTTTGATGTGTGAGGAATGGGGCTCCGCCCCGGACCCCGCCAGGAGGGCTCTGTCCTCCTGGACCACCCGCCAAGGGCGGTAGCCCTTGGAACCCATCCATTGGTTCTCCCTGGAGGGGGTCCAGGGACCCGGTCCCTGGCGGGGCGCGGGGCAGCGCCCCGTTCTTCACCCCGCGTTCCGCCCCACCAGCGCCCGCACATTCGCCCGCACGGCGTCCAGATCATTCGGCAACACGACAAACCGCTCCGGCCTCTCAAACAAATCCGCCAGCCGCCCAGGCAACGCGGGACGCACGCCCACCGCCCGCTCCATCGCGTCCGGAAACTTCGCCGGATGCGCGGTCGCCATCGCCACGGTAGGCACCCCATGCGCCGGAGGATGCGCCCGCGCGGCGGCAATCCCAATCGCGGTGTGCGGATCAGCCAAATACCCGCACACCTCATGCAAACGGCGTATTTCCGCCTCGGTCCCCGCATCGTCCAGCCGGAACCCATGAAACACACCACGCATCCGATGCCACACGGCATCCGGCACCTTCATGTGGCCCGTGTCCCGGAAATCCCGCATCGCCGCGGCGGTGGCGGCGGGATCACGCCCCAGAAGCTCGAACAACATGCGCTCGAAATTGGAACTGATCTGAATGTCCATCGACGGCGACAGGGATGGCTCGACCACAGCCATCGACATGTCATTCTTCTCCAGGAACCGGCACAGAATGTCGTTACGATTCGATCCAACGATCAGCCGCGTCACCGGCAGCCCCATCCGGCGCGCGCACCAGGCGGCGAAAACATTGCCGAAATTGCCGGTGGGCACGGAAAAGGCGATCTCCCGGTCAGGCGCCCCCAAAGCCAGGGCAGCGGCGGCGTAATAAGGAATTTGCGCCGCGATCCTGGCCCAGTTGATGGAGTTGACGGCGGACAGACTCATCGCCGTGCGGAAGGGAACATCGGCGAACAAAGCCTTCACCATGTCCTGGCAATCGTCGAACGTGCCCTCGATCGCGACATTGCCGACATTGGGGGCCAGCACGGTGGTCATCTGGCGGCGCTGCACGAGACTGGTGCGCTCATGCGGATGCAGGATCACGATGTCGATACGATCACGGTTGGCGCACGCCTCGATGGCGGCGGAACCAGTGTCGCCCGAGGTGGCGGCGACGATGGTGACGCGGGTGTCGAGATCGGTCAGCACATGATCGAACAAACGGCCCAACACCTGCATCGCCATGTCCTTGAAGGCGAGCGTCGGTCCGTGAAACAACTCCTGCGCGAACAGATGCGTTTCCAGTTGCACCAGCGGCACGATGGCCGGATGGCCGAAATCCGCGTACGCCTCGTGACAGATTTTCGTCAGCACATTGAACGGGATGGAACCCGCGACGAACGGCGCCATCACCCGCGCGGCGAGATCGGGATACGGCAAACCCCGCATCGAACGCCAGTCGGCGGCGGAGAAATGCGGCCATGCCTCGGGCAGGAACAAGCCGCCGTCCTCGGCCAGACCGGCGAGCAGGACACCGGCGAAATCGCGAGCGGGCGCCTGCCCGCGGGTGGAAATATAACGCATGAAGGAGTGTTTAGCGCGACCGCACAGCCCCGCGCCAGCCACCATGCCAGCCTTCGCGATGGGCCAGCCTTCGCGATGGATCACCCGCCCGTCACGCTGTATGCTGCCGGGGAACGATGAGGACCGTGCGATGACCGTCGATATCCGGACCCGCCCCTTGATCTCCCCTGGACTTTCCCCTGGGGCCGCGCCGCTGCTGGCCATCGCCGATTGCGACATCCATCACAGTCCGAAACTCGGGATGAAGGGGCTGTATCCGTATCTTGACGCGCGCTGGCGGGAGCACCTGGAGGTGTTTGGCTCCCTGCCCCGTCAGGCGTTCCAGAACGGGCCGGCCTATCCGAAGGGGCAGCCGGATGCCTCGCGCCGCGATGCGTGGCCGCCGGGGGGCGGGCGTCCGGGCAGCGATCTGAATTTCATGCGCACGCATCATCTCGACGCCCACAACATCGCATTGGGCGTGCTGGCGATGATCCGGCCGCATCCGGGCAGCTTCATGAACGGCTATCTGGCCGGGGCGGTGTCGCGCGCCATGAATCTCTGGCAGGTGGCGGAATGGACCGGGCCGGAGCCGCGGCTGAAGGCCTCGCTGCTGATCCCCTACGAGGACGCCGAAGCCTCCGCTCAGGAAATCCACCACTGGGCTGGGCATGGGGATTATGTGCAGGTGCTGATGCTCAGCCGCACCGCCGAGCCCGCGGGTCAGAAACGATATTGGCCGATTTATCAGGCCGCGGCCGAGGTGGGATGGCCGATCGGTGTCCACGCCTTCGGTTTCGGCGGTTATCCGGTCTCCGGCGGCGGCTGGCCCTCTTTTTACATGGAAGACATGGTCGGACACGCCCAGTCGAGCCAGGCGATGCTGACGAGCATGGTGCTGGAAGGCGTGTTCGAGCGGTTTCCCGCGCTGAAACTGGTGCTGATCGAGGCGGGGTTCGCCTGGCTGCCTTCGTTGTGCTGGCGGCTCGACAAACTGTTCCTGAGGATGCGGGCGGAATTGCCGCATCTGAAACGATTGCCTTCCGAATATATTCGCGAACATGTCTGGCTGACCAGCCAGCCGATGGAGGAACCCGCCGATCGTGCTCAGGCGCTGGACGCCATCGAGTGGATCGGGTGGGACCGTTTGTTGTTCGCGACGGATTATCCGCACTGGGATTACGACGATCCCGCCATGGTGCTGCCCGGCGGCGTGAGCGAGGCGCGGCGGCGCGGGTTCTTCCGCGGCAACGCTCGCGCGGTGTACGGGCTGTGATCAAAAGCGCGCTCGTCACCGGCGCCGGTGGCGGATTAGGCCGGGCGGTGACACTTGGCCTCGCCGCGCGGGGCTGCGCCGTGGTGGCACTGGACATCAACGGCACCGCCGCCGATGAAACCGCGGCCGGGGCGGGCTCGGGCCTCGTGACCCCGCTGACCCTCGACCTGACCGCGCCCGGCGGCGCCGAATACGCCGTCGCGGAAAGCCTGGAAGCCCTGGGCGGGCTCGACATCGTGGTCAATAACGCGGGCTGGGGCATCGGCGAGGCGTTCCTGGAGATGACCGAGGCCAGTTGGGACCGCACCCTGGCACTGAACCTGAAAGCCGTGGCGCTGATCTGCGCCGCCGCCGGACGGCACATGAAAACCAAGGGCAGCGGACGGATCGTCAACGTGACGTCCCCGGCGTCGCGCATGGCGCTGCCGCATTACCTCGCCTACGCGGCGAGCAAGGCGGGCGTCGATGCGGTGACACGCGCCGCCGCCGTGGCGCTGGCGCCGTTCGGCGTGCGGGTGAACAGCGTGGCGCCAGGAATGATGGACACGGCGATGCAACGGGTCACCGAACGCCAGCTCGCGGCGATCGAGGGCCGGAACGATGTCGCGGTGTTCCTGGAGGAGCGCACGAAACGCATCCCCATTGGACACCGGACGGACGTGGAAACGGTGGCGGGGATGATCATCTGGCTGGCGCTGGACGCGCCGGATTACATCACGGCGGAACGGCTGAACGTCAGCGGGGGGCTGGACCGGGACTGAGGGTGGAGAACCCGCGTGCTTCCGCCGGGGTGGCGGAAGGGCTGCTTTTTCAACCCCGCTCCCACACCGGATGGGCGGAAATTCCGATTTTTCAATACAGAGGAGAAGACGAGGCCGCGGATCGCACGGAGCGTGGCGGCATTATCCTGAGGCATGCTCCTCCGTTCCGGGGAAAGACGGGGTGGCGGGTATTTCACGTGCCATGCTCAACCGCACCGGTTGGAAATAATGTCTGTTATCTCATATTTTACACGATAGGGCATGAGCATTGCTTCATGACGATTGGGAGAATGCTGTTTTTATTTTATTGCAAAAATACGGAATTTTGGCGTAGCCTCATGCTGTCAACGAGGGGGGGAAGACTTCGACATGACCGCACAATCCAATGGATCGCCCAATGGATCGCATGGCAACGACAACCGGGGACTGGCGGCGGGCGCCAATCCAGGCGTGGCCTTTGGCCGGTTCGGCCCCATGTTCGATACTGTGCCAGCACGGAAACTGCCGGTCGAGGCGCTGCGCGCCCTGGCCCAGGCGATGATCAAGGAGGATGACGGCAAGCCCATCACCGAGGATGAGCCGGTCGATGAAAATCCCTTCATCCCGGCGGGATACACCTATTTCGGCCAGTTTATCGACCATGACATCACCTTCGACCCAACGCCGCTATCCGCGAAAACCACCGACCCCGACGCGCTGGTCGATTTCCGCTCGCCCGCGCTCGATCTCGACAATGTGTATGGGCGCGGCCCGGACGACCAGCCCTATATGTACAACGGCATAAGGTTGCGCGTGGGGGCGCAGCCGCCCGGCGCGGGCGGCGCGATCGTGGGCACGAAGGCGGATTTGTTCCGTCTCCCGGACGGCACCCCCATACTGGGTGACAAACGAAATGACGAGAACAAGATCGTCTCGCAGTTCCACGGCGCGTTGATACAGTTACACAACAAGGTCGTCGGACAGGACGAGTTACTGGCCGCGTTTGGCGCCGACCTGCAAAGCGATGCCGGACGTTTTCGTGCCGCCGCGGCGCTGGTACGCTGGCATTACCAATGGGTGGTCGTGTTCGACTACCTCTACCGGATCTGCCAGCCGGACATTGTCACGGAAGTGCTGAATTTCGGGGGAACGCCCCGCCTGCAACATTATCTGAAGCAGGAAGCGGCATACGCGTACATGCCGATTGAATTCTCGGGCGCCGCGTTCCGTTTCGGGCATTCCATGGTACGGCCAAGCTACGCGCTCAACGCGAAAATCATCGCCGCCAAGAAAGGCGATCCAAAGAAGACCCGTATCCCGACCTTCAACCGCGACGCGGACGTGGCGCAAAACCTGAACGGTTTTCCCGGCACCCTGCCAGAAGACTGGGGCCTCGATTTCAGTTTCTACCTCGATGACCTGTCAAAGGGAAAGGGTGTTCCGAAGAATTTCAAAATCCCGCAACCCTCTTACCGGATCGATGCGCTGCTGGTGAGTCCGCTGCGCGACCTGCCGGAATTCTTTAAGGAAACCGATACGCCGGAGAAAAAAGCCACGTTGGTGAGTCATTTGGCCTTCCGCAACCTGCAACGCGGTCAAATGCTCGGCCTTCCCTCCGGCGAGGCGGTCGCCCATCTCCTGGGCGCCACGCCCTTGCCCGAGGATATCCTCTGGACGGCCGGTTCCCGCCTGCTCGACATCGCGAAATTGCCGGGCAACACGAAGGAGGATCTGGACAAGACCAATGAGCAACGGGCGGTCATCAGGAAGGACTGGGTGAACGGCAACGGCGGGCCGCTGAAGGATAACACGCCGCTGTGGTACTATATTCTCCGGGAAGCCGAGTATCATGGCGTAACCCATAAACCCGACGATCCGGCGATCGGGTTCGGCGGCCAGCATCTGGGGCCGGTGGGCAGCCGGATCGTGGCGGAAACCCTGATCGGCCTGCTCTGGCTGGACAAAGCCTCGTTCCTGCACGATTTGCGAGGGTTTCAGCCACTGCCACAGATCACAAAAGACCGGAAACTGACACTGTCCGTGCTGATCGAGTACGCCCTGACCTGATACGCCACCCAGCCCGCCGTCCGGCTGGAACGGCGGGCCGTGTCTTCCCGGAAAGAGGCTTCCCGTGTTCAACACCACCATGATCGATGTCATCCTTGGCGTCGTCTTCGTTTTTCTTGCGATCAGTCTCGTGGCCAGCGCCATCACCGAGGCGATTTCATCAATGGTGAAGCTGCGTCACGCGACGCTGTCGCAAGGGATCAAGGCGCTCCTGAACCACCACGATTTCCAGGGCCTCGCCCGCGCATTGTACGGGCATGCCCTGGTCAATCCGCTTTCCGGCGGGAAAACCGATGGAGTGAAACCCGCTTATATCGCCAGCCGCGATTTCGCGCGGGCGCTGTACGACATTTTGCGATCCTCGGAGCCCCAAAAACCGCTGACGGAGATCGTCGATGACATCAAAGATGATCAGTTGCGCCAGACCCTGAAACTGCTGTTGACCTCCGCCAGGGAGGATGCCGCCGCTTTCCAGGTGGAACTGGCCACCTGGTTCGACAGCGCGATGGACCGGGTGGGAGGCATCTACAAACGCAGGACACAGCTGATTTCCTTCATCGTGGCGCTGCTGGCCGCAATGCTGTTAAACGCGGATGCGCTGCACGTCAGCGCCGTGCTCTGGTCCCGGCCCGCCCTGACGGGCGCGCTGGATCTGAGCGTCCATGATGGCAATGCCGCGATGGCCGCGGAAGCCATCAGGCAATTGCGGGAGACCAGCCTCATCGGCTGGGAAAAATGGCCACCGGATTTGCCGCATCTCGCGGGCATGGTGCCCGGATGGATGATGGTGGCGATCGCCTCGCTGTTCGGGGCCTCTTTCTGGTTCGACGTTTTACAACGCGTGACCTGGCTCAAGGGAGCCGGCAAACAACAAGCCGGCACGGCGCCAACGGCGGGAACAGCGCGGTGATCCGTTATGCGGTTGACCACCTGGCAATGCATTTTCCCGGCTGTACCGGGAAAATGCATTGCATCAGGCCCGTCCCACGGCCCCATTGCCAGCCCGCGTGATTGCCCCCAACCTCCGCTCACGAATGTCCCATCAGGACATCACCGGGAGGATGCGCGATGACACGACGCCGCACGCTGCTGACCGCCGCTCTGTTCACACCCATGATCGCCCCGTGGCGCGCGAAAGCCGCGCAGACGCCGGGGGTGACGGCGACGGAGATCAAGGTGGGGAACACGATGCCCTACAGCGGCCCGGCGTCGGGTTACGCGACGATCGGCAAGGCGGAGGCGGCGTATTTCCGCATGCTCAACGAACAGGGCGGGATCAACGGCCGCAAGATCAACTTCATCAGCCTCGACGATCAGGCGAGCCCGCCCAAGACGGTCGAACAGATCCGCCGCCTGGTCGAGCAGGAAGAAGTCGCGCTGCTGTTCAACACGCTTGGCACCGCCTCGAACACGGCGGTGGTGAAATACGTCAATCAGAAGAAAATCCCGCATCTGTTCCTCGCCACGGGCGCCGACAAATGGGGCGATTACAAGGACCATCCGTGGACCATCGGCTGGCAGCCGAGTTACCGGGTGGAGGCG
>JAYVCG010000741.1:0-6707 GCA_043750075.1 Acetobacteraceae bacterium
CCCACGAACACACCCACCGCCGACAGCACGGGCGCGTTCTGCATGGGACGGATCAGCACCCGTTCGATCGTCACCCCGATCACGAACGACACGATCACCGCGCCGAAGAACGCCACCCAGTACGGCATCCCCATGTTAATGAACGTCAACGCGATATACGTCGAGAACGTCGCCATCTCGCCCTGGGCGAAATTGATGTGGTGCGTCGCCTGGTAGATCATCACCAGCGCGAGCGCCACGCTGGCGTAAATCCCGCCCGTGGCGATCCCCGAGATGATCTGGTGAATCAGTCCTTCCACGATACGATTCCCCTAATAACCAAGGTACGAGCGGCGGATCGACTCGTCCTTGCTGATGTCGGCGGCCTTGCCGGCGACGACGATGCGGCCGGTTTCCAGCAAATACGCGTCCTCGGCGAAGGCCAGCGCCAGGCTGGCGTTCTGCTCCACCAGCAGGATGCTGACTTTTTCCTCGTCGCGGATGCGGCGCAGGATGGCGAAGATGTCCTTGACGATCAGCGGCGCCAGTCCGAACGAAGGCTCGTCCAGCAGCAGCAGCCGCGGCCGCAGCACCAGCGCGCGGGAGATCGCGAGCATTTGCTGCTCGCCCCCCGACAACGTGCCCGCCTGCTGGCGAAAGCGTTCCTTCAGGCGGGGGAAATAGCCAAACATGCGGTCGAAATCCGCCTCCACCGCGGCGCGGTCGGTGCGGGTATAGGCGCCGAGGCGCATGTTCTCCTCGACCGTCAGCTCCATGAAGGTGCCGCGGCCATCGGGGACATGGGCGACGCCGCGGCGCACGATGTCCTCGGTCGGCATGCCGATGATCGATTGACCGGCCAGGGTGAGGATACCCTGGGTTTTCAACATGCCGCAGATCGCCCGCAGCGTGGTGGTCTTGCCCGCGCCGTTGGCGCCCAGGAGCGCGGTGACGCCGCCCTCCTCCACCTGAAAATCGATGCCGTGCAGCACCTTGGTCAGGCCATAGGCGGCATGCAGCCCCCTGGCCTCAAGCAGCGCCGGCATGCGCGTCATCCTCCTGCGTTTCACCCAGATAGGCGCGGATCACTTCCGGCTCGGCCCGCACCTCATCCGGCGTGCCGTCGGCGATTTTCAACCCGAATTCCAGCGCCACGACCTTGTCCGACACGCGCATCACCAGACTCATGTGATGCTCGACCAGCAGGATGCTGAGCTTCAGTTGCTCCCGCACCCGGCGCATCAGCCCGGCGAGTTCATCGACCTCGCTGTGATTGAGCCCGCCCGCCGGTTCGTCCAGCATCAGCAGTTTGGGACGCGTCATCAGCGCGCGGGCCAGTTCCACCCGTTTCTGCCAGCCGAACGGGATCGCGCCCGCGGGCGTGTCCGTGACCTGGCGCAGATCGAGCAGATCGAGCAGTTCATGCAGCCGCCGGTCCGCGTCCTGTTGCTCCCGCCGCACGATGGGCAGCCGCAGCGCGTTGGCGACATAGCCCGAGGACGCGGTGTTGTGCGCGCCGACCAGGATGTTGTCGCGTACACTCATGTTACGGAACAGCGCCACATTTTGGAAAGTACGGCCCAGACCGATGCTGGCCATGCGATGACGCGGCATGTTGGTCAGCGACTGGCCCTCGAACCGGATGTCGCCCTCGACATACCGGTAGATGCCACTGATGCAGTTGAACAAGGTTGTTTTGCCCGACCCGTTTGGGCCGATCAGGCCGCAAATCTGCCCATGCCCCACGTCGAACGACACGCCGCCCAGGGCGATGACGCCTCCGAAGCGCATCTTCACTCCGGCGATCCGAAGCAAGGGTTCAGACGAATCCTGGACCATCACACGCCGTGTACAAGCGTGAATGAGTCGCTTCGCGCGCGGCGGCTTTCCATGCGTCCCCTCATGTTCCTTGGCGTATCCCAGCGGACGGGAACCTGGCGAAGCACGCGGCGATAGTCAATTGGGCGTGATGACGTTCCAGGGCGAGCGCATTAATAATGAGATGGCATCATCATCATGAGACGTGTCTTTGAGTATCCACGTTCTGGAAAACCCCAAGCGTTTTCCTCATCCCTCATCAAAACAAAAGACTCATCACTTGCATGAAAATATATTAAGGACACGGTCATGTATACCCCGCCCGTAATGAAACCCGAAACCCCCCTTGCCAAACATCAGCGGGTGGGTTTGGCTGGTGGCATGATCTCCTCCGGCTTCCTGGACGGTGAATCCCGGCGTGACCTGATCGAGCTGGCCCGCGACGGCTCCGCCGCGCACCGCCTGGCCCGGCGGGCCAACGCGCTGGTGTTGCTGGATGATGGGATGAGCTGCGCGGCCATCGCCAGGGGGCTGCTGCCCGGCGGCGGCACGATCGGAACCTGGTATTTGCTGTATCAGGACGATGGGATCGAGGGTCTGGGGAGCTTTGGCCATGAGGGTAGCCAGTGCCTGTTGAGCGCGGAGCAGCGGGACAAGCTGAAGGTCTGGATCCCTGAGCCCCTGCCCCGCTCGGCCCGCGAGGCCGGTGCCTGGATCGCGCGGGAGTGCGGCATCGTATATGAGAGCCGTTCAGGCCTGATCGCGCTGTTACACCGGCTGGGCATGGAACATCGCAAGCTCAAAGCCATCCCGCGCAAGCGGGACCCGGCGAAACAAGCGGCCTTCATCAAGGCATATGAGGCCCTGATGAACCGGCTCTCCGCCGATGCCGCGCATCCAGCCCGCGCGGTACGGCCCGTTGGCTACTGGGCGCCCAAAGACCTCAAGGTGGCGGTGGAACAGGCCAGCGGACGGGACCGCCTGAACATTCATGGCGCGACCGGCCTCGAAACTGGTCCAGGCATGGCTGGCGCGGCCGGAGTGCCGGATCAAACTCCACTTCGTTCCGGCATACTGCCCGCATCTCAACCCGATCGAGAGATTGTGGGGATTGATGCACAGGAACACCACCCGCAACAAGTGTTACGCCACTTTCAAGGAGTTCAGCGCCGTGATGCTGACCTTCTTACGAGAGGACGTGCCACGGAACTGGCGCACCCTGTGCGGTCAGGTCACCGACAATTTCCGTATCATGAACCCAACGGAGTTCCGGATTCTCGCGTGAGCGGGGTATATACTCCGTTCGTACGGAAAACCGGAGCAGTCCGGACCCTGATCAGCAGCCCCTTGGCCCGGCATTCCTTTTGTACCTTTCCGGCGGCACGGCGCGGAGGAAGACGCGTGATGGCCGTGTGGCTGCTCCGGTTTTCCGGATTTTCGTACGAACAGAGTATATGCTCAAAAACCATGCGCCCTGCGGCATGCGCCTCCTTGATGGAACCCAATGGCTCCGGAGGCGTTAACCCTTGGGCACCGTGGATGCACTGCTGACCTGGCCGGACCAGGAATGGAGGTGGGGATGTATATCAATCAAAATAACCTGACCATGATTGACACTAATTCTGAGATTTCTCAAAAAAAGAAAGCTGCCTCCGTACGTTTGATGGATGTTGGCCCTTTCGTGCGTCAGGAAGGCAGACACCCTCCCCTGACACGCGACCGCGCGCGCCGTTTGGAAGAAATCAACCGCATCCGTGAAGAGTTCGGCTTCACCCGCCAAATCGCCGGTCTTTCCGGACAAGGCGCTTCAGAGACGGCGCCTGAAGGGTCTTTATGGACAAATTGGCTCATGCGGCATTTTTCCGCTTCTTGGACAGTGGTGAGAGCCGACCACGGAAAATGATGATGGAGGCATCAGGCGGCACCCTTCGTCCCTTTCCGTCAAGGGATTTTTCATCGCGAAAGCACGGTACAGAACATTGATCGGTCCTGTCAGACGGGCTGCCATCGACCTTGTCCCGGTTTCCTCTTTCAACAACACCGAAATGATCAAAGCCGAACTCTTCAATGCCGAAAGGCTTGAAGAGCACGCGCGCGCTCTGGCACGGGCACAGCCGGTTTCCGTGATGCGCGGTCAATCGCGCTCCCTCATGGAGCGGGTCCATGATAACAACCGTCTGCTGACGGAAGCGAACCGCACGCTGCTGACCGCCCATGGAAACGGAGAACAGGCCACTCCCGCCGCGCAATGGATGATCGATAATTTTCACGTCGTGCGCGTACAGACCAAAGAGATTCTCGTGGATCTGCCACCCGGTTATTACCGGCAATTGCCCAAGGTGGCCACCGGTCCTCTGGCGGGTTATCCACGTGTCTTCGGGATTTCCTGGGATTATGTCGCCCATACCGACAGTGATTTCGAACCAGACACGCTGCGCCGTTTCATTCGCGCGTATCAGGAAACGCAACCGCTGACGATCGGCGAAATCTGGGCCGTCGCCATCACGTTACGAATTGTTCTGGTGGAAAACTTGCGCCGCGCGGCGAATCGCATCCTGGAAAACCGTCAGCAGCGTGAGAAAGCCAACGCGCTGGCGGATACCATCCTGGACTCCGCCCATGCCAATGCCAATGACTTGCCTGACATATTGCGGAAATGCGGCGAAGACACGCTCAACCAGACCTTCGCTGTTCAGTTGATCAAACGTTTGCGCGATCAGTCCCCCGCCGTCACTCCGACGTTGTTATGGCTGGAAGAATGCCTCGCCAGACAAGGCACCAGCGCCGATGAAATCGTGCGGCAGGTGCATCAAAATCAGGCCGCGATGACGGTCACTGTCCGTAACATCGTCACCAGCATGCGCATGATGTCCGCGGTGGACTGGCGCGATTTGTTCGAAGCCATGAGTCCGGTGGATGACCTCCTCAGGCAAGGAGAGTCTTTCACGCGCATGGACTTCCCCACCCGTGACATGTACCGCAAAGCCATCGAGGATCTGGCGCTGGGTTCAGGATTGCCGGAACTCGCCATCACACGAGAAGTGATGCAGGCGGCGGAAAAACAAAAAACCATCGCGCATTCCGATCTCGTCACCGCCATGCGCGCGGAAGAACCCGGCTTTTATCTGATCGGCGGCGGGCGGCCGGCTTTTGAGAAAGCCATCGGTTACCGCCCACGGCTCCGGCTCTGGTTTCGTCAGGCAATCATGGCTCTGGGCCTGAAGGGCCAGATCGGCGCCGTGATGCTTTTAACCCTGATGATGGTGGCCCTCGTCATCCAGGCCCTCGCCAATCTGGGACTGGGGACCGGCGGCTTGATCGGCTTCGGGTTGTTGAGCGTTTTCCCGGCGCTGGACGTGGCCTGGGCGCTGACCAATACCGCCATCACCTCCTCCTTGCCGCCCGCCCTCATTCCGGCGATGGATTTCAGGGACGGCATCGCGTCTGAATCACGCACCATGGTGGTGGTGCCGGCCTTGTTGACCTCGCCCTCTTCCATGACCGAACTGATCGACCGTCTGGAAATTCATTATCTTTCCAGTCCGAAAGGCGAGGTTTACTTCGCTTTGTTGACCGACTGGACCGATGCCGTCACCGAAACAGCGCCCGATGACCAGATGCTGCTGGGACTGGCGCGTGAAGGCATTGGGCAGCTCAACCAGCGTTATGGCATGGTGGAGGACAGGCCACGGTTTTATCTGATGCATCGGCGGCGGCTGTGGAATCCGTCAGAAAGGCGTTGGATTGGCTGGGAACGCAAGCGCGGCAAACTGCATGAGCTGAACCGGTTGTTGCGTGGGGCCACTGATACGACCTTCATCGCCGGGAGCGGAGCCGCGCTTCTGGTTCCCCCAGACGTTCGTTACGTGATAACCCTCGACTCCGACACGCAGTTACCGCGGGAGACCGTGGCATGCCTCATTGGTAAAATGGCGCACCCGTTGAACCGTCCCCGCTTCGGTCCGGATGGCCAGACAGTGGTGGACGGTTATGGCATCCTGCAGCCGCGCGTGACCCCTTCCCTGCCTCTTGGCACTGAACCTTCATTGTACCAATATGCTTTTTCCGCGCCGGCGGGGATCGATCCCTATGTCTCCGCCGTATCAGAGGTTTATCAGGATCTTCTGGGCGAAGGCTCGTATGCCGGCAAGGGCATTTACGACGTTGACGCATTCGAACAGGCGCTGGACGGACGCATTCCTGAAAATACCCTGCTCAGCCACGATCTGTTCGAGGGCACCTTCGCCCGTTCCGGTTTCGCCTCAGATGTGGAAGTGATCGAGGAATTCCCCGCGCGTCATGACATATCGGCCTCGCGTCAGCATCGCTGGACACGGGGCGACTGGCAATTGCTGCCGTGGATCCTTGGCCAGGCGGGAACAAAGCTGCCAGCCGCCGGGCGCTGGAAAATGCTCGACAATCTCCGCCGCGGCCTGACCCCCCCTTTGTTGATCATCGCATTTCTCAGCGGTTTCGCACTGACATCGCCTCAGGCCGCGTGGTGGACGGAATTTCTGCTCGTCACGATCATGGCACCTTACATGCTGCCCTTGTTCACGGCCATCGTGCCGCGGGGCCGTGACATGCCTTTCGCCGTGCATTTGCATGGCTTCCTGCGCGATGTCCGTCTCGCCGCCACGCAGGCGGGTCTGGTTCTGGCCCTGCTGGCCGAGCACGCCGTCCAGACGACCGACGCCATCACACGCACCCTGGTCCGGCTGTACGTCACCCGCCGCGACCTGCTGGAATGGACCACATTCGAGCAAGCACGCTCCGGCGCCAAGGGCACTGTGTGGCACCACTATCTCCGCATGCGCGGCACCGTGGCCCTGGGCTTTTTGACACTGTTGATCGGCATCCTCGCGAAACCGGGCGTGACCCTGCTCGCCACACCTTTGGGGCTGCTCTGG
>JAYVCG010000742.1:0-3178 GCA_043750075.1 Acetobacteraceae bacterium
GGCGTGACGCAACGCGGCCCCCAGGGCACGGCCAAAACGCGGCGCGTCACACAGCGGACTGGCCCGGACGCGCGCGCGCATCGTGCGCCGTTCCCTCACCAGCGCCGCCGCGTCGCCCGCCCGTGCCACGGCCAGGGCGATGTAATCCGCGCGATCCCGCGCCACCCAGTCCGCCAGACCGGCGTTGCTCAGATGGGAGGCGGAATGGCGGGACGCGAAACTCTCACCCGGCAAGGTCACGGTGGGCACGCCCATCCACAACGCCTCACAGGTGGTCAATCCGCCAGAGTAAGGAAACGGATCGAGCACGATGTCCACTTCGTTGTATGTCGCCAGGAATGCCCGGTGCGGCGAGGAACCGCGCGTCTCGATCCGCGAAGGATCGACCCCATGGCGGGCGAACGCGGCGCGGAACCCCGCGGCGGTGGGCGGATCGTCAAGCTGGTGCGTCTTCAGGATCAGCCGCGAGTCCGGCACCGCGCGCAAAACCGCGCACCAGGTCTCGATCACGCCCGGCGTGATCTTGGCGAGGTTGTTGAAGCAGCCGAACCGCACGAAACCATGATGGGAGACCGGCGCGGGCGCGACATCGGGGGCGTGCGCGGGCGGACTGTAACAGACGTAACCATCGGGCAGACGCAACAGACGCTCGGAATACAGCGACTCCAGGGCCGGTGGCGTTTCCCAGCGGTCGGTGAGGAACCAGTCCATCTCGGCCAGGCCTGAGGAGTGGTTCTGCATGCCGACCCATTTGATCTGCACCGGCGCGATGCGATGCGCGCAGGCCGGCATCCGGGCCGCGTCGCCATGGCCGCCAAGGTCGATCAGAATGTCGATGCCCAGATCCCGCCCCCGCCGCGCCAGGGCTTCGTCGCTCAATCCGCTGACATCCACCCAGGGTTGGGCCAGGGCGTGGAAACGGCGGGCGATCGGATCGCCTGGCTCCGGCGCGCGGGACAGGCAGACGATGCGAAACGCGGCGGGATCGAGATGCTCGAACCCCGCGATGGTCAGCCAGCCCACCGGATGCGTGCGCAACGTGCCCGACAGCAAGCCGATGGTCAGCGGCCGGTCACGGCCAGGCGTGCGGACCAAAGGCGGCAACACGCCACGCGGCAGTACGTTGGAACACGCCCATGCCGCCCGCAGCAGCGCGGCGCCGGTGATGCCTTCCTGATACGGCAGCGTGTTCGCCAGCGCCCGCCGCGGCAGCACCGCCATGGGGTCAAGCGCGATGGCGGCATGCGCGATCTCCACCGCTTCCGCCTGCGCGCCGAGACAAACCGTGGCGTTGGCGAGATTGCACAGGACGGATGCATGCGGGCCGTTCCGCTCCAGCACCGCGCGCAGCAGGACGCGGGCCTCGGCATGGCGGTGCAGCCGCATCAGCACGGCGGCGCGGTCATTCAGCAATTGTGGATTGTCAGGATCAAGCGCCAGCGCCTGACGCAAGGCTTCCTCCGCCTGGCGGGCGCGGCTGGAACGGCTCAGCACGCCCGCCAGGACCGTGGCCGGCTCCTTCGCTCCGGGCGCCAGGGCGACGGCGACCTCCAGCGCGTCGATCGCGGGAGCGAGTTGGCCCAGACGATCCAGGATCAGCCCGCGGGCGATGTGGGGGACGGGATTCAACGGGTGGCGCGCGCTGATCCTTTCCAGCCGCGCCACCTCCTGTTCGCCAACCCCGGCAGCGACGGCGGCGGTCATCAGGGAATGGGCCAGGGCCATGCGGCGCGGTTCCAGCCGTCGCGCGCGGGTGAAGGCCGCCAGCGCGCGCGCCGGTTCGTCCTTGTCCATGCAGGCCATGCCAAGGGTGGACCAGGCATCGGCGCGATGAGGCGCCAGGCCGCAACAGCGCAATAACGGGGCGGTGGCATCCTCCCCCGCCTCGATCAGCAGCGCGCCCAGACCGAGCAGGGCTTCCTCACGGTTGGGGTTCAACGCCAGCACGGCGCGGTAAGCGGTCCTGGCCGCCGCCTGATCCCCCCGCGCGCGCAGGCTTTCGGCCAGCCGCAGCCGGGGCTCATCCCAGTCCGGCCATCGCGCGGCCAGATGCCGCATCGCCGTTCGCGCGGTCTCCACCGCGCCCTCGCGCTCCAGGCCGAGGGCCTGGTTCAGCGCATCGGCGGGTGAGACCCCCGCCACGGAAAGCACGCCTTCCTGAACGGACACACCGCCATCGGGCATCATGCCATCAGGCATTGTCCCATCAGGCATCGTCGCATGGCCGTTCCAGCACCACGAGCAGACCGGCCACCGGTCCCCCGGCTTCGTGCCGCAAGGTTTCATGGTCGAGCGTCAGGACGCGGAATCCTCTGTGTTCCGCGGCGCGCGCGACATAAGACGCGGCATGGGCGTAACGGCCTTGCCGGCCCAGGGACCAGGTGTTGTCGCCGGGAATGACGCCGTCGTGGTCGGGCAGCAGTTCCTCGACCGAGAAGATGCAGCGCCCGCCTGGGGTCAGACGGTCGCGGATGGCGTCGAGCATGTCCTCCAGCGCGCCGAAATAGCACATCAGATCGGCGGCCAAGATCAGCGTCCAGCGCGCCGTGTCCTCGCGCAGCGCGGCGGGCAGTTCCGCCTGACGGAGTTCGGCGTAAAGTGCTTTCTCCCGCGCCTGGTCCAGCATGGCGGGCGACAGATCGATGCCGGTGAGCGGACCCAAAGCGAGGTCGAACAGTGCCACCGCCACCAGTCCGGTGCCGCATCCCAGGTCCAGCACGGGCCCGATTGCCGTGGTGGCGGCGAAGTCGATCACATGCCGCCGGATCAGACCCGGTATCCGGTATCCCAGAGCGATGATGTGCGACTCGAACCGTTCCGCGTACCCGTCGAACAGCGCCTTCACATAGGCTCCTGGCGCTCTGGGCGCCGTCGGCGCGATCCCCGCCGCGGCGGCGAGGTGGCGGACATAGGCATCGTCGGGTCCCAGTTTCAGTGCCTCGTCATAGGCCAGCGCGGCTTCGTCATGCCGCGCGAGGCTGGACAACGCATGGCCTTTCAGGCCGAACGTGCAGGCGTCGGCCACGCCGTCGATGCGGCTTTGCTCGGCCAGACGTTCGGCCCGCGCGAAGTCGCGGCGGCGGATGCACAACAGGATGGCGGCGTTGCGGGTCGCCGTGGCGCCTGGCGTGAGGACGATGCCTTCCAGCAGCGCCGCCAGCGCCCCGTCCATGTCGCC
>JAYVCG010000743.1:0-3855 GCA_043750075.1 Acetobacteraceae bacterium
AAACCGATCCGGCGGCGGATGATCTCGCGGATCACGAAAGGCGACAAGGTGGCGGGGAGATCGGGATCGAACGCCGGATAGACGATGTGCGCGCTCATCATCCACGGCAGATCGGCGTTGCGCGCGAAGGGCAGCAAATCGGCGTCGAGGTCGTTCGCCTCCACCACCGGCAGCGACAGATGGCTGTCCACCCGCGCGCGGCCATGACCGGGGACGTGCTTGCCCACGGGCTGCATCCCCGCCGCGAGCAACCCCTCCGCGAACGCCCTTCCCAGCCGCGCCACCCCGCCCGCCTCCTGGGCCAGCGCACGATCGCCGATCACATCATGCGCGCCGGGCACCGACAGATCGAGCACCGGCGCCGCCACCGTGTTGAACCCCGCTCCGGCGCAGTCGAGCCCGATCAGCGCGCCGCTCAGCCACGCGCGGCGCGGCGTGCCCAATGCCGCTGCGGGCGGATGCGCGCGCCAGTGCGGCGGACGCAGCCGCGCGACCCGTCCGCCTTCCTGATCCACCATGAACACGGCATCGGGCGGCAGCACACGCCGCAGCGCCGCCATCAACGCGGCGAGCTGGGGCGGATCCTGGATATTGCGCGCGAACAGGATGACGCCCACGGGCGGATGGGCGCGGAACAACGCCGCCTCCGTGTCCAGCAGGGCGGGGCCGGCGATGCCAACGATGGCGGCTTTCACTGGAGGACCGAACTGTCCAGGCGTCACGTTCTTTCCCGCACCCTGGTCATCACGCGCTGGCGCCCGCCGTCAGGATTCGAGCACCACGCACTTCCCGCCCTTGGCCTTCACCTGATCGCAGAACACCCGCGCCTGGGTTTGGTCGGTGAAACCGCCCGTGCGCAGCCGCCAGGGGGTGGCGCCCTGTTCGGTGACCTTCTGGAACAACGGGCGGCGCGGCCCCACCAGATCGGGCATCTTCTTCGCCATCTTGTCCCAGGCGGCCTGCGCGTCCGCCTCGGACTTCACGGCGGTCAGTTGCACGGTGATGGTCTTGCCAGGCGGTTTCGCGGCCGCTGCCGCGGGAGCCTGACCGCGGGCGGGATCGGACGTGGACAGCAGGCCGCGGGGATTGGGTTCCTCGATGCCGGGGGCGAGGCGGCTTTGATTGGGGTCGGTGCGTTTTTCCTCCATCGCGACCTGCATGCCGCCGGCGTTGGCCGGTTTCTCCCGCATCGGCCGCGCGTCAGCCTGCACGACCGGGAGGTCGCCGCCCGTCCGCCCGGTCAGGCTGTAAGTCCCGATCCCGGCGAGCAAGGCGAGACCCGCGCCGCCCATGATGTACAGCAGCCGCGTCGTGCGCGGATCGATCCCCTGTTCCTCGTCCCGCGAGGCCCGGTACATGGGGTCAGAGGCACTGACCTGGTCTGACATGATCCTGTTTCCTCCGGCTCAGCGCATTTCCTCGACGGGCGTGACGCCCATTACCTGAAGCCCGGAGCGGATCACCATCGCCGTCGCGGCCACCAAAGCCAGACGCGCCCGGGTTTCATCCGGCCGGTCCGCCTGGAGGAAGCGGAGCGTCGAGTCGTCCCTGCCCCGGTTCCACAGCATATGAAAGTCGCCCGCTAAATCATAGAGAAAAAAGGCGATTCGGTGTGGTTCGCGCGCCGCCGCCGCCGCCTCGACGGTGCGCGGCCAGAGCGCCAGGCGGCGGATCAGCGCCATGTCCGCCTCCGCCGTCAGGCTGTCGAGGTTGACCCCGGCCAGCGCCTCAGGCGTCAGCGTTCCGGCCGCCATGGTCTCCGCCGCGCCGCGCAGCACGGAGCGGCAGCGGGCATGGGCGTACTGCACGTAGAACACCGGATTGTCGCGGGTTTGCGCCAGGGCCTGATCGAGGTCGAACTCCATCTGCGCGTCGGCCTTGCGCGTCAGCATGGTGAAGCGCACCGCGTCGCGGCCCACTTCCTCCAGCAGATCGCGCAGCGTGACATAGGTGCCCGCGCGTTTGGACATCCGCACCGGCTGACCGCCGCGCAGGATGTGAACGATCTGGCACAACACCGCCTCGAATTTCGTCTTGTCATGCGATACGGCGCGCACCGCCGCCTTCATGCGCGGCACGTAGCCGCCGTGATCCGCGCCCAGTACGTCGATCAGCACATCGAAGCCACGGGAAATCTTGGCGGCGTGATAGGCGATGTCGTTGGCGAAATACGTGTTACTGCCATCGGATTTTCGCAATGGCCGGTCCACGTCGTCGCCAAAATTCGTGGCGCGGAACAGGGTTTGCGGCCGCGGTTCCCAGTCCTCCGGCGTCTTGCCCTTGGGCGGTTCCAGCACGCCCTCATAAATCAACCCATCCGCGTGCAACGTTTCAATGATGGCATCGGCCGCGCCGGACGCGACCAGCGCGCGTTCGGAACTGAACACATCCTGATGCACGCCAAGCAGCGTCAGGTCCTCGCGGATTTCCCGCATCATGGCGTCAATGGTGAAATCGCGCACCGTGTCGAGCCAGACCTGTGTGTCTTCCGCGATCGTCTTGTCCGGACCGGCGAGCGCCTCACCATGCTCCCGCGCCAAAGCCTCCCCGACCGGGATCAGGTACTCGCCGCGATATTGCAACCCGCCCGGCACGGCAGCGGAAAACGTTTCTTCCGTGACCGCCGTGCCAATCGCCTGCAAATACCGCCAATACGCCGCCCATGCCAGCGCCATCACCTGGGCTCCGGCATCGTTGATGTAATATTCTTTCGTTACTGTGTAGCCTGCTTTGGCCAGCAAATTCGCCAGCGCGTCGCCGACCACGGCGCCGCGGCAATGGCCAATGTGCATCGGGCCGGTGGGATTGGCCGAGACATACTCGACATTCACCCGGAGGCCCGCGCCGGTGGCGGAGGCGCCATACGCCTCCCCCGCCCGGAGCACGGCGGGCACCACGGCGCGGAACACCGCCGGGTTCAGGCGCAGGTTGACGAAGCCCGGACCAGCCGTCACCGCTTCCGTGATGTCCGGGCTGGCGCGCAACGCCCCGGCGATGGCGGCGGCGAGTTGCGCGGGGGGCTGGCGCGCGGCCTTGGCGCAGACCATGGCGGCATTGGTCGCCATGTCGCCATGCGCGGCGTCCCGCGTGGGCGTGACCTCAACGCGGGATGTCACCTCCTCCGGCAGGCCGGGGAGAAGGGTGTTGACAGCGCCAAGGACGGTCTGGCGAAGCGAGGCGAAAAGATCGGTCATGGGAGGTCCGCCATGGAGGGCTGGGAAGATGTCTGAGAGGCGGGCCGCCGCGCTTTCATCGTCGCGGAGCGGCGTGGGGTTCATCGTCGCGGAGCGGCGTGTGCATCTGGAAAGCTCCACGGGCGATCACCTGCCTCGCTGGCGAACGTTCCGCCAGACGGAAGGGAGCGAAAGGCTCTCACCACGGAGTTCACGGAGAACCACGGAGGCGCACGGAGGAAGTAAAGCCTGTGTACCGTGCCCGCCCGTCTCCAGCCTGTGCCGTGTCCCTGTGTTTCATGAGTGATTCTTCGTGCGCCTCCATGGTTCTCCGTGAACTCCGTGGTGAAAACCTTGCGCGTTTCCTCACCCCGCGCGGGCGCGTGCCGCATGGACCCGGAAGAGCGCATCATCCGTTCACCGCGATGTCGGTCAGCCGCCGGTGCTCGTCCATCGCATAACGGTCGGTCATGCCCGCGACGTAATCGCCAACCACGATGGCGGCGCGCTGCGTTCCCCCCTCCCCGGCGCGTGCCCGCCAGTCCTCGGGCAGCAGCGCGGGTTCGGTGTGCAGGATGCGGAACACGTCCTCGGTCAGGATGCGGGCCTTGCGGCTCATGCGGTTGACGCGCCAGTGGCGGTACATGCGGGCGTACAGGAAATCCTTGATGGCCTGGTTGGC
>JAYVCG010000744.1:0-5949 GCA_043750075.1 Acetobacteraceae bacterium
CCGCGGCCGGTGGTGAAACACACGAGGTTCGCCCCGCCCGCCACCTGACCGGTCGCCGAGACCGGATCGTAGCCGGGCGTGTCCATGAACACGAAGCCGCGGGCCTTCACTTCCTCGGCGTATCGCACGACATCCACGAGGTTGGTGCTGCCCGCCTTGGCCATCGCGCCCAGGGATTTTTCCAGGATCGTGGTCAGCCCGCCCGCCTTGTTGCCCGGCGAGGGATTGGCGTTCATCTCCGCGCCCTCCCGCTTCGTGTAGTCTTCCCACCAGTGCATGAGGGCAACGAGTTTTTCCCCGACCTCCCGCGATACCGCGCGCCGGGTCAGCAAATGTTCGGCGCCGTAGGTTTCCGGGGTTTCCGACAGGATAACCGAGCCGCCGTCGCGCACGACCAGATCGCTCGCGTGACCCAGGGCCGGGTTGGCGGAGACGCCGGAATAGCCGTCCGAGCCGCCGCATTGCAGCGCCACCGTCAGGGCGCTGACCGGCACCGCCTCGCGCCGCGCGGTGTTGGATTCCGCCAGCACCTCGCGCACGAAATCGACGCCCGCCGCGACTGTCTTGCGGGTGCCGCCCACCGTTTGAATGTCCAGCGAGCGCAGCCGTCCGGCGAGGCGCTGTTCCTGCATCAGCCCGCCGATCTGGTTGACCTCGCAGCCCAGCCCCAGAACGATGACATGAGAAAAATTCGGATGCCGCGCATAGCCCGCGAGCGTGCGGCGCAACACACGCAACGGCTCGTCCTGGGTCATGCCGCAGCCGGTTTTGTGGGTCAGCGCGACGACGCCATCGACGTTGGGATACGCGGCCAGCGGATCGTCGCCCGTGAAGGGGTTGCGCTGGAACATGGTGGCGACGAGGCCCGCGACATGGGCGGAACAGTTCACGCTGGTCAGGATGCCGATGTAGTTGCGCGTCGCGACCTTGCCGTCCGGGCGGCGGATGCCCTGGAATGTCGCGGGCGGGTCGCGATACACGGTATCCCTCGCGTCCACGCCATACGCGTAGTCCTTGGCGAAATCGCCCATCTCGCAGTTATGGACGTGGACGTGTTCACCTGGCGCGATGTCCGAGGACGCGAAGCCGATGATCTGGCCATAACGGCGGATCGGCTCGCCTTTCGCGATCGGGCGGATCGCCACTTTATGGCCGGCGGGAACGCGGCGTGTGACCGCGACTCCCTCAGCCGCGCGCGCGCCGGGCAGCAACGCCACACGCGCGATGACGACGCTGTCATCAGGATGCAGACGGATGGTGGGCGGCGGTGCCATGAGAACGCTCCTCAGTCCTGAAAGAAGATAACAGATACGGCGGACGCGGTCATGCCGGGGCGGAGGTCTTATTGATCTTGCCTGTCCCATCGTTCCCGCGCCACCGGATGCGTGTCCGGCAGACGATCACCCAGACCAAACAGTTTCTGGCGATACGTTCCAGGTCCGTAAGCCGTCTTGTAGACGCCGCGGTCCTGCAATTCCGGCACGACCAACTGAACAAAATCCTCCAGGCATTCGGGGAGAACCGTGCGTGACAGATTGAACCCATCGACATCGGCCTCCGTCACCCAGCGTTGCAACGCATCCGCCACCTGGGACGGCGAGCCGACGATGGGTGTCTGGCGGCTGCCCAGGATGAAACGGTCGATCAACATGCGTTTGGTCCAACCCTGTCCGAGGGACGCGGCGATAGAGGCAATGTTCGACTGAACCGCCTGACTGGCGCTCGCGTCGATTGGTTCGTCCATGCCAAACCGTGCGAAATCGACGCCCAGGGAGGCGGCGGCATGGGCCAGGGCGCCCTCCACGCTGGTGTGACGGCGGTAGTCTTCCAGCTTGTCACGCGCCTCGGCCTCTGTGCGGCCGGTGACAATGGTGGCGCCGGCGAACATCTTGATCGGCCGGGATCCGGCACGGGCGCGCAGATCGGCGATGACATGCGCGGCGTGTTTCAGGCTGCCGCCGTTGACGAAGACGCATTCCGCGTGACGGGCGGCGAAGACACGGCCCCGGTCGGAGGCTCCGGCCTGATACAGCACTGGCGTGCGTTGCGGCGATGGCTCCCATAACGGCAGCGCGTCAAGGCGGAATTGCTTGCCCTCGTGCCGCACCGGCCGTACCCGGTCCGGTTCGGTGTAAACGCCGCGCTCCCGGTCGCGCACCACGGCATCGTCGCGCCAGCCGCCTTCCCACAGCGCGTAGACGACCCGCATGTATTCCTCGGCGAGGTCGTAACGGTCGTCGTGCGCCATCTGCTCGCGCAGCCCCATCGCCCGCGCGGCGCTGTCGAGATAGCCGGTGACGATGTTCCAGCCGATGCGGCCCCGTGTCAGATGGTCCAGCGTCGCCATCCGGCGCGCGAACAGGAACGGCGGCTCGTACGCCAGGTTGCAGGTGACGCCGAAGCCGAGATGCGTTGTCGCGTGCGCCATCGCGGGCACCAGCGCCATCGGGTCGATCAGCGGGATTTGCACCGCGGCCCGCAGCGATGGGCCGGGCGTGCCTTCCAGCACATCGTAGACGCCCAGGATGTCGGCGAGGAACAGCCCATCGAACAGCCCGCGTTCCAGCAGTTTCGCCAGCGAAACCCAATGATCGAGCGAGGTGTAATCCGAGGAATTGTCCCGCGGGTGGGTCCACATCCCATGCTGGATATGCCCCACACAGGCCATGTCGAATGCGTTGAGGCGGATTTCCTTGGCAAGCTTCATGACACCTGCATCCTTTGCTGCGCGCATCTTGTAGAACGCCGGACAGGCGGCCAAGAGGAAAAAGCATGGGCCGGGCCTCCGGCCTCGACAGCCCTTGCCCGCCGCCGCATCCTGCCCTCGCCGCCGAGGGAGCAATGCCGCCATGGACAATCGCCGGATCAATCTTCATCTCGTCTCCGAGGCCACCGGCGAGACGCTGAACACCCTCGCCCGCGCCACCACCGCGCAGTTTGAGAACGCCCACATCATCCTGCACCGCTGGAGCCTGATCCGCACCAGTTTCCAGCTCCATCGCGTCCTCGAAGGCATCGAGCACGAGCCTGGGCCCGTTCTGTCCACGCTGGTCGATCAGGCGTTGCGGGGCGATCTGGAACTGACCTGCCGGAGGCTCAATTTGCCGGTGGTCAACGTGCTCGACCCGGTGATGAACATGTTGCAGGAGTATATCGGCGAGGTCGCGGCGCACCGGCCGGGCCGCCAGTACGTGATGAACGCGGATTATTTCAAACGCATCGACGCCATGCATTACGTGCTGCAACACGACGATGGCCAGGCGCAGGTTGGCCTCGCCACCGCGGACGTGATCCTGGTCGGCGTGTCGCGGAGTTCCAAGACACCGACATGCTTTTTCCTCGCCAATCGCGGAGTGAAGGCGGCCAACGTGCCGCTGGTGCCGCACGCGGGCCTGCCGGAGGGGCTGGAACAGGCGCGGTGCCCGGTGATCGGCCTGGCGATCGAGGCGCAGGCGTTGATCGACATCAGGCGGCACCGGTTGCGATTGATCGGGACCGGGACACAAACGGGTGTCATCCGCCAGACCGAAACGGATTACGTCGATGAGGAGGCGGTGAAAGCTGAACTGCTCTGGGCGCGGCGCCTGTGCAACCGGCACGGCTGGCCAGTGATCGACGTGACCCGCCGCTCGATCGAGGAAACCTCGGCCACGGTGCTGCAACTGATGGACGCCTGGCATGAGCGGCGGAAGAAGCAGGCGGCGAGCGCGTGAACGATGTGATATCATCCCCCCTGATCAGGAGAGCCGCATGTCCCAGCGTCTGACCCGTGAGGAGTTTCACCGATGGGCGGAGGGCCAGACCCGTCGCCATGAACGGATCGCCGGCGAACCGGTCGCCATGGCGCCGGAGCGGGCCATGCATGCCCGTCTCAAGGCGCGAATCTGGCGGGCGCTCGATCGGGCGATTCAGGAGGCGGGTCTGAACTGTGAGGCTTTTCCCGATGGAATGACCGTCCAGGTGGACGAGGATACCGATTATGAGCCAGACGCTCTGGTGAATTGCGGTCCGCCACTCGATCCCAACGCGACCGTGGCGAACAATCCGGTGATCGTGGTGGAGGTGCTGTCGCCTTCCACCCAGTCCATCGACAGCAATGACAAGCTCGCGGATTATTTTCGCGTGCCATCCATTCAGCACTACCTGATCGTGCGCGCCCGGCGGCGGGAGATCATCCATTACCAGCGGACCGGACCGGACATCCTGTCGCGCCCGCTCAACCTTGGCTCCATCCGCCTGGATCCGCCGGGCATCAGCATCGACATCGCCGATATCTACGACGGAACAGCCTGACCTCACGCCGCCTGGGGCACCGTCCGTTTCGCCCGCAGCCGTCTGATCTTGCGCGCGTCCGCGTCCAGGATGCGGAATTCCAGCCCGGAGGGATGCGAGATCACCTCTCCCTTCGCGGGCACCCGTCCGGCGAGGGTGAACACCAGCCCGCCCACGGTGTCGATATCCGCCTCGCGCTCGTCCTCGCTCAGCACCGGGCCCATGCGCGCCTCGAACGCCGCCACGGGCAGGCGGGCGTTGAGGTCGAACGCGCCGTCGGGGCGTTCCGTGACCATCGGGGTTTCCTCGTCGTCGTGCTCGTCGGCGATGTCGCCGGTGATGGTCTCGACCAGATCCTCGATCGTCACCAGCCCGTCGATGCCGCCATATTCGTCCACGACCAGCGCCATGTGCATCCGCTGCTGGCGCATTTGCAGCATCAGATCGAGCACCCTGATGCGCGGCGCCACCATCAGCGGCTTGCGCATGATCGCCTCCAGCGAGAACGCCTCCGGCTGGCCGGCATAAGCGAACACATCCTTGACGTGGACCATGCCGATGATGTCGTCGAGCTGCTCGCGATACACTGGCAGGCGGGAATGGCCGTCGTCGCGGATTTGCCCGATCGCCTGTTCCAGCGTCAGGTCGGCGCGCATGGCGACGATGTCGGCGCGGGGGATCATCACGTCGTCGGCGGTGGTTTCGCGCAGACGCAGGATGTTGTGGATCAACGTGCGCTCATGCCGGTTGAGTTCGGAGGGCGGGGCGGCGGTGCCCGATTCCTCCGCCGCTTCCGACATCAGTTCGGCGATGGATTCACGCAATGTCGGTTCGGGCATGGCCCGCCCCAGCAGACTCCGGATGCGGTTGACCAGACCGGCGCGGGTGCCGCTCATGCCCGTTTCCAAGGGTTGGGGACGCCGAGACGGTGCAAGATGCGGGTTTCCTCCATTTCCATCCGGCGGGCATCGCCGGGATGATCGTGGTCGTGGCCGCGCAGATGCAGCGCGCCATGCACGACCAGATGCGCCAGATGGTGCGCGACGCGCCGTCCGGCGGCGGCGGCTTCCCGGCGCACAACGCCAAGCGCCAGCACCAGTTCCGGCGCGGGGTACTCATAGGTCAGGACATTGGTGGGTTTGTTCTTGCCGCGGTGGCGCGTGTTCAGATCGCGAACCAGGCGGTCATCCGCCAGCACGATGCTGGTTTCCGCGAGACCCGGCCCATCCGCCGCCCCCACACCCGCGGCGCAGGCGGCGCGTGCGGCGAGCGCCTGGACGCGCGGCACGAAACGGCGCCAGGCGGGGTCCATGACGATGACCCTGAGTGCTGAGTGGCCTCCCCGGTGAAGAGAGGCCGGTCTACTGTGCGGTTCCATTATCCTTGTCGCGGGACTGGCCCGTTGACTGTCTTCAAGGCCGTATCATGCCGCAACGCACCCAGGAACGCCAGTGTGCTCACACCCCCAGCCGCGCGCCCGCTTCCCGCCGCGTGTCGCCCTCGGCGGTGGCGCGCTGGTCGTAGGCCTCGACGATACGGGCCACGAGCGGGTGACGCACCACATCGCGGTTCTCGAAACGCACGACCTTGATGCCCTGCACCCCCTCCACCGTGTCGAGCGCGTCGCGCAGACCGGAGCGCGTGCCGGCGGGCAGATCGACCTGGGTGAGGTCGCCG
>JAYVCG010000745.1:0-5020 GCA_043750075.1 Acetobacteraceae bacterium
GGCGACGTTCTCGATCGGCGCCCGCAATTTGTGGACGTTCGGCGTGCTGCGCGAGGAAGGGTATCTTTACAGTTCCAGCATCAACCCGATCGCGCATGACCTTTACGGCATGCCGGACGCGTCCAGGGTGCCGTTCCAGCCGGACAACGATGGGTTCTGGGAAATTCCCATGACCACGGTGCGCGCGTTCGGCCGCAACTGGCCGTGCGCGGGCGGCGGGTATTTCCGGCTGCTGCCCGGTGTGTTGTACCGGATGGGCCTGACGCGGGTGAACCGGACCGAGGGCAGGCCCGGCATTTTCTATTTCCATCCCTGGGAGATCGATCCCGGCCAGCCCAGGATCGCCGGGTGTGGATGGAAGTCCAGACTGCGGCATTACACGAATTTGTCACGCATGGCGGCCGACCTGGACCACATCCTGCGCGTGTTCGCCTGGGACCGCATGGACCGGGTATACGCCGATCTGCTGCCCGCGGCGGAAACCCGGACGGCGCATTCTCACAAAGTCCCGGCCCCCGTCTGCCCGGCCCCCGTCTGCCCGGCCCCCGCCTGAACGATCTGGATACGCACAGCATGACGATTTCCATCCGGTCCCTGGATGACGGGAGCGCGTCCGCCTGGGATGCCTTTGTCACGGCCCATCCCCACGGCACCTTCTTCCACCGCGCCGCCTGGGCCAAGGTGATCGACAAGGTGTTCGGTCATCGCGTGCATTATGTTTATGTGGAACGGGACGGCGCGATCACCGGCATCCTGCCGCTGGCCCAGGTGAAGACGCTGCTGTTTGGGAACACCCTGATTTCGGTGCCGTTTTGCGTTTATGGCGGCCCTCTGGCGGCTGACGCGGAAAGCGCCGCCGCGCTGTCAGCCCATGCGGAGAAACTGTTGCGGGACACTGGCGCCAGCGCGGTCGAGTTCCGTCATCGCGAGGGCATTGAAAGCGATTGGCTGGAACGGCCCGATCTTTATGTGACCTTCCGCAAGCCGATCGAGGCCGATAACGACAAGAACATGAAAGCCATTCCGCGCAAGCAACGCGCGATGGTACGCAAGGGCATTCAGAACAACCTCCGTTCCGTGGCCAACCATGACATCGGCGTCTTGCACGGCATTTACGCGGAGAGCGTGCGCAATCTGGGAACTCCGGTGTTTTCGCGGCGGTATTTCGACATGCTCGGGGAGGTGTTCCGCGACGATTGCGATGTCGTGACCATCATGGATGACGGCAACGCCATCGCCTCGGTGATGAATTTCTATTTCCGCGATGAGGTGTTGCCATATTACGGCGGCGGCACCACGGCCGCCCGCCAGCGCGCGGCCAACGATTTCATGTACTGGGAAGTGATGCGGCGCGGCGCCGATCGCGGGTGCCGTCTGTTCGATTTCGGGCGCAGCAAGATCGGCACCGGAGCGCATGACTTCAAGAAGAACTGGGGCTTCACGCCAGAGCCCTTGCGGTACCGCTATAAACTGGCGCCCGGCGCCTCGATCCCCGACCACAATCCGCTGAACCCCAAATACCGGCTGTTCATCGCGGGCTGGAAGAAACTGCCCCTGCCGGTCGCCAACGCGATTGGACCCCACATCGTCCGGGGACTGGGCTGATGGCGAAACCTGACCTTCTGTTCCTCACGCAGCGGCTGCCTTATCCGCCGATCAAGGGGGAGAAGATCCGGCAATGGCAGATCCTGAACCATCTGGCACGCTGGTACGACGTGCATCTCGGCTGCCTGATCGACGATCCGGCGGACTTCCAGCATGAGGCCACGGTCAGGACCGTGTGCCGGGACATGCACGCCGCCCGGCTCGACCGGCGGATCGCCAAACTGACCTGCGCGCGCGGTTTTCTGACCGGCGAGCCGCTGAGTGTCACCTTCTTCCAGGATCGCGGTCTGCAACGCTGGGTCACGGATGTGATGACCCGGATCAGGCCGGAGCTGACCTTCGTGATCTCCTCCAACATGGCGCCCTACATCCTCGACCTGCCGCGCACCGGCCAGCGGATCGTCGATCTGGTCGATGTCGATTCCGAGAAATTCCGCGCCTACGCCGAAACCGCGTCCTTTCCAATGCGCCAGGTCTATCAGCGCGAAGCACGCCGCGTCGCCGCGCTGGAGCGGCGGATCGCCAGGGACTGCGACTGGTCGATCTTCGTCTCCGACGCCGAGGCCGCGTTGTTCAAGACCATGGTTCCGGAACGCGCCAGCCAAATCCTCGGCGTCAGCAATGGCGTGGACCACCGGTATTTCGACCCCGCGCCCGGCTATCCCGCTGTTTTCCCGCCGGGCGCCGCGGCGTTCGTGTTCACCGGCACCATGGATTACCTGCCCAACATCGACGCCGTGACCTGGTTCGCCACCGCGATGCTGCCCCTCATCCGCCGCGCGCTCCCGGATGCCCGCTTCTTTATCGTTGGCAGCAACCCCACCGAGAGCGTAAAAAATCTCATGAAGCTGGACGGCGTGACCGTGACGGGCGCGGTTCCCGATGTCCGGCCTTACCTCTTTCACGCGACCGCAGCCGTGGCCCCTTTGCGGGTCGCCCGCGGCATTCAGAACAAGGTGCTGGAAGCGATGGCCATGGGCAAACCAGTGATCGTCACCTCCAGCGCCCTCGAAGGGATCGACGCGATCCCGGAACAGGAAGTCATCGTGGCGGACGACGCGGCGGGCTTCGCGGCGGTGGCGGTACGGCTGACACAGGATGATGGCACGGCGACCCCAGAAACGGCGGCCATAGGTCAGGCCGCGCGCCGCCTGATCCTGCGCCGCTACGACTGGAACGCGAGGCTGAGCGCGCTGGATGCTCTGGTACGGCCCGCGGACAAGATTGCCACCCCTGCCCTCGCCGGAACCGACGCATGAGCGATCAGGCCACGATCCCGCGGGAAGACCCCCTGGCCCGGATCATGAGCGCGTTGCGCGACGCCCGCGTGGGACTGGCGATCGGGCTGGTCCTGCTGGCCCTGCTGTTCCACACGGAGGTCGAGACCGCGGTCCGCACCTGGTACGTCTCGACCGCCTATAACCATTGCTTCATGGTGATCCCGATCGCCGCCTACCTCGTGTGGGACCGGCGCCCGGCGTTGCTCGGACTGACCGCCGCGCCGATCCCGTATGTGGCGCTGCTGGCGCTTCCCCTCAGCGCCGTCTGGCTCGTGGCCGAACGGCTGGGGATCATGGAAGGCCGGCAACTCGTCTTCATCAGCATGGTGCAGGTCCTGTTCCTGGCCCTTCTGGGCTGGCGACTGTGGTGGGCGGTACTGGGGCCGCTGCTGTATCTGTATTTCCTGGTGCCGTTCGGGGAGTTCCTGACCCCAAAACTCCAGGACATCACCGCGCTGTTCATCCGCCACGGCATCGATGTACTGGGCATTCCAGCCTATATCGACGGCTACATCATCGAAATCGCCGAAGGCACCTTCTTCGTCGCGGAGGCCTGCGCCGGACTGCGCTTCCTGATCGCCTCGATCGCCTTCGGCGTGCTGTACGCGCTGCTGATGTACCGGAGTCCGGTGCGGCGGACGGCGTTCATCCTCATCTCCATCATCGTTCCCATCATCGCCAACGGCTTCCGCGCCCTGGGCATTGTCTGGCTGGGCCACCTCCTGGGCAGCGCCGAGGCCGCGGCGGCGGACCACATTCTGTACGGCTGGATCTTCTTTTCCCTCGTCATCCTGATGCTGATCCTGATCGGCCTGCCCTTCCGCCAGGACGAACAGCCCGAACCCGTCAACGCATTCCCGATGACCCCCTCCCCCGGCGCGGCACGCCAGGGTCTGATCGCCGGGCTGGCGGTGGCGGTGGCGGCGGCGATCGGGCCCATGGCCGTACTGGGCCTGAACCGGGCGGCGGCGGCGCCGCTCGCAGCCTCGAAACCCCTGGATCTGTCTCCCGCGTGCCAGAGCGCGGGCACACCCACGACGCCATCCGGGGGCGTGTCCGGGTCAACCCTCGTCCAGCGCGTGAACTGCGGCGGCGATCTGCTGGATATCCGGGTCGATGTGTTCTCCCCCCGGTCAACCGCCGCGCCGATCAACGCCGAACGCCGCCGCCTGTCCCGGCATCCGGACGCGGACGACACGACCGAGACCGCCGTGACCGATCAGGGCAACGATCCGGCGCGGGTCTGGCGGCTGGTGCGCTCCAACCTCCCCACCTTCATCTCCGCCACCGGCATGTGGATCGAGGGAGAACCCGCGATGCCCGGTCTGTCCACACGCCTGCACATGGCCCAGACGAGCGTGACCGGCGCCTCGGCCGCCCCAGTTCTCGTGACCATCATCCCCGTCGTCGATTGGGCGCGCGTGGACCAGAGGGAAAAACGGGAACTGGAAAATCGCATGACCGTCTTCCTGCGTTCGCATCCTGAGATTGGCGATCAGGTCCGGGCCATCGCCCAAAGCGCGCGGTGAGAGCATGAGGGAGCGGGTTCGGCCGTGAGGGGTAGCAGGTCCGCCAGACCCTCAGATAACGAGCCCACCATTGACGTGTAACGCCTGCCCGGTGATGTACCCCGCCGCCGGGGAGGCGAGGAACGCCACCGCCGCCGCCACTTCCTCCGGCAGCCCGATACGCCCAAGCGGAATCCCCGCCACCTGCGCCGCGAACCCCGCCGGGCCAATGGCGCGATGCGCGCCTTCGTCCTTGCGAATGAAGCCCGGCACCACCGCATTCACCGTCACTCCGTCCGGTCCCAGCGCGACGGCCAGGGCACGGACCAGGGCTTCCAGCCCGGCCTTGGCGGCAGCGGAGGCGGGGAACGTCGCGACATCCGTGCGAAACGCGTGCGCGACGAAGCTCGACACCGCGACGACGCGCGGGTTCAGGCCGGTGCGAAGATGCGGGATCGCGGCGCGGGCGAGGCGGAAAAACGCGCCCTGAATCGCCTCCACCGATTCCGTCATCGCGGCGTCCGACAAGGCGGCGAACGGGGTGCGATCGGCGAAACCGGCGTTGGAGATCAGGACATCCAGACGCCCGAACCGCGTGACCACGGCCTCGATCACGGAGGCGGCGGC
>JAYVCG010000746.1:0-4954 GCA_043750075.1 Acetobacteraceae bacterium
GATCTGAAACGCATCGCACGGGCCGAGGGCCGCGATCCGGATCAGGTGCTGATCCTGCCCGGCCTCAGTCCGGTGATCGGCGCGACCGAGGCCGAGGCGCATCGTATCGCCCGCGAACTGAACGACCTCAGCGACCCCGAGGTGGGCCGCAAGCGCCTGTCCGGGCGGTTCGGCGGGCATGATTTTTCCCATCTGCCGCTGGACAAGCCTTTGGCGCCGGAGGATTTCCCCGACCCCGCCTCGGTCGAGGCGGCGCGCAGCCGTACCGAGGTCATTGTCGGCCTCGTGCGCCGGGAGAAACCCACGTTGCGGCAGTTGCTTGGCTATCTGGCCGGAGCGCGAGGGCATTTCGTGACGGCGGGCACCCCGGAACAGATCGCGGACCTGATCGAGGACTGGTTCCGCGATGGCGCCGCCGATGGGTTCAACCTGATGCCGCCGGTGCTGCCCGCGATGCTGGATGTCTTCGTCGATCAGGTGGTGCCGTTGCTGCGCGCCCGCGGGCTGTTCCGGACGGAGTATGAAGCGGAAACGTTGCGGGGGCATTATGGACTGGCGCGGCCAGAGGGAGGGTTTTATACCAACCCGTGTAAAGGCTGACCCGCCGCCCATCCCCGACAGGGGCCGGGAAGGCTTCCGCCTCCCCGGCCTCCGAACCGTGCTTGCGGTTCTCCCGCACACGTTTGCCAGCAGTGGAGACAGCACAGCCCCTCGCGGGGTTCCGGTCTCGGGCCGTCAGCGTGCCGTTTCAGTCATGATATCTGGCGCGGGAAGCTTTCAATCACGGACAGCACACGGCCGCCGCGGATCGATCCTTCCACCAGCGCCATCAAACGATCATGCGGAATCATGTCGAAATAGCCCTTGAGGTCATGGCCGTTGGCACCGCGCTGGCACCGGCCAGCCTGTGTGGCATGGTGGAATTTTCTCTTTTGTAATCACCAGGTAATGAATTCATGGCATTATGAACTTGGACGGAGAGATCCGGCACGGACCAATGCTGGCTGGCGCCCATCAGTGACTGGCCCTGGCTTCGGCATGAACCGAGCGTGCATGACATGAAACGATGCTGAAAGGCCCCCGGCCGTGACAAAGATCATTCACCTGGAGCAAAGCCGGGTGGCGCGGACCCAAGGAAGACGGGACACCGGCTCCCTGCGCCGCCTCGCGGTGGTGACGCCGGTGCTGGACGACTGGCGGTCGTTAGCGATTCTGGTGCAGAACATTGAGCGGCACGTCGCTCCCGAGGTCGACTGGATCGAGATCATCGCCGTTGACGATGGATCGGTCGAACCTTTCGACCCAGAATCCATACAACTCTCGCCAGGCGGCCGTGTTCGCGCCTTGCGCATCGTCCATCTCGCCCTGAACCTGGGTCATCAACGCGCGATCGCGGTCGGCCTGGTCAAGGTGGCGGCGCGCGAGGATCTGCAGGGCGTCATCGTCATGGACTGCGATGGCGAGGATCGGCCCGAGGAAATTCCCCTGCTCCTGGCGGAAGCCAGATCCCGGCCGGGCCAGATCATTCTCGCGCATCGCTCAAAGCGCTCCGAGACCGCGATGTTCCGGACTGGCTACATGGCCTATAAATTCTTTTTCCGCGCCCTGACCGGACGCCGCATTTCCTTCGGCCATTTCTCCGTGTTGCCCTTCGCGGCCGTTCAGCGGCTCGTGCATATGCCGGAATCATGGAACAACCTGCCGGCGGCGATCATGCGGTCCCGCATGCGCTACGCGATGACGGATACGGTCCGCGGCATACGCCACACCGGCCAGTCCAAGATGAATTTCCCCGGTCTGATCGTGCATGGCCTGAGCGCGATGTCCGTCTACACCGATGTGATATTCGTCCGCGTGCTCCTGATGATGGGCGGAGTGTCGCTGATGTCGCTGGCCACGCTTCTGGCCGTTCTCGCGATTCGCTTCAACAGTACGCTCGCGATCCCCGGCTGGGCGACCGTCGTGTTTGGCGATTTGCTGATCATTTTGTTTCAGGCGATGCTGATGATCGCCGTGACCAGCCTCATGATCCTGGCCGGACGCTCGGCCCGCCCGATGGTCCCCGTGGTGGACGCGCCGGTCTATGTGTGCGGCGAGACCGAGATTCGTCCGGACCCCCATCTCCGCCGCGGCCGGACGGGCGCCGAATGAGCCATTCCTATCAAGGCACGGAACTGGCGCTGTTCGCCGGTGCCACCCAGTGGAAGACCTATCTGGGCGAGACGCTGGCGCCGTATGTGCGCGGCCGCGTGCTCGATGTCGGGGCGGGCATTGGGGGGAACATGCGCCCTCTCGCCAATGCGCGCGTGACCCATTGGGACTCGGTGGAGCCGGATCCGCGCCTCGCCGGGGAAATCCGCCAGACCCTGGCCCAGGCGCGGCCGGAGTTCGCGTGTTCGGTCATCAACGGCACGATCGCGGCCATTCCGCACCGGGCGCGGTACGATACGATCCTTTACATGGATGTGCTGGAGCATATCGAGAATGACGCGTCCGAGCTGCACGATGCCGCCGGCCGCCTCGCCCAGGGCGGATGCCTCGTGGTTCTGGTCCCGGCGCATCAGTTTTTGTTCAGTCCCTTCGACAAAGCGGTCGGTCATCACCGGCGGTACGGTCTGAGGCAATTGCGGTCCCTGACGCCGTTGCATACCCAGATCGAAATGTGCCGTCTTCTCGACAGCGTGGGATTTTTCGCCTCGCTCGCCAATCGCGCCCTGTTGCGTCAGGCGAGCCCGACCGGGCGTCAGATCGCGACATGGGACCGCTTCATGATACCGGCCTCGCGGGTGCTCGATCCCATCGCCGGGTACAGGTTTGGCAAATCCGCGCTCATGGTGTGGCGCGCGGCCCATGAAGGGGACGGGGGCCACTGATGCCGGCCAAACTGGCCCTGGTTCGCGGCGGGGGGGTGGAAGTGAGGGCATCCCCGTCCGTCCGGACGCGCCTTCCGTCAGGCAGCGGCGCCCTGGCGGCGGCGGCGGCGCTGTTCATGCTTCTGACGTTTTCCTTGTTATACCTGATTGATCCGCTGCTTTATTTGCGGATCATGCGGTATTGGGTGCCCGAGGCCTGGCCGGTTCCCTTTGTCGATCTTCTCTATGTCCAACAGCACCTGGAATGCTGGCGGGTCAGTGAGGCCATCCAGGCCGCCGCCCCTTGCCGCGCGGCCGGGCGCGGTTTCGCCTATCCGCCCTTGTGGCTCCGGCTGTGGTTCCTGCCGGCCGGAGAATGGGCGACGGTGCCGATGGGGTTCTCGCTCGCGTTGGGTTTCATCGCGTCGCTGACGGCGCTGCCACCGATCAGACAGCGGGGTGGCGTCCTTTTGTTTCTCGCCGGTGTGCTGTCGCCCGCCACCGCTTATGCCGTCGAGCGTGGCAATGTCGATCTGCTCATGTTCATTTTGGCCGCCTTCGCCGCCGTCGCGGCGACGCGATCCCTCGCCGCGCGTCTGACGAGTTACGCCGGGATTGTCCTGGCCACGCTGCTGAAGCTCTATCCGGCCGTATTACTGGCGATGATCGCGCGGGAACGGCCCAGAACCGCCATCGCGGCCGGGCTGATCGCGGTGTCCGTCATCGGGATCATGGGGCTGGCCTGGCAGGATGAATTCGCGCGGATGATGTCTAACATCCCGTCGCCGCAGTACAAGGACGATGGACCAGGGGCGCGTAAACTGCCCGAGGGCATCTTCATCCTGATCAATGGGGCGGCGGAAAATTCCTGGCTTTGGTCTGGCGCGCGGCTTGATGAGATGATCCCCCGGCGCGTCGCGGTGACGGGGCTGTCCGCCCTGGCCCTGGCCGGTGCCTTGTCATATGCCATCCGGCTTGGGAACAACCCGGCGCTGAGAGTATTCCTGACCGGATTGACCGCGCGCGAGCGGACATTCCTGACCATTGGCGGGCTGCTGTTTTGCGGCTGCTTCGTGACGGGCACCAGCATCGCCTATCGGGAAATCATGCTGCTGTTCACCATTCCGGCCTTGTACCGCCTGAGCCGCGCCATCGGCTCGCCCTGGCCATGGCGCGCCGCGGCATGGATGATCGTGGGACTGATGTGGTTTTCCTATCCCGCGCTCTTGCTGGATATTCATGCTGGTCCTCTCGGTGATCATGGCGGACCATTGCCAACCTTCGTGTTCTGGATGGGGCGCGAATTCCTGTGGTGGTGGTTGTTCATTCTGTTGACCGGGTGCCTGCTCTGCCTGGCCAGACCGGTTGAAGACGTGGATACGAACCAGCATGCGGCATGAGGCGGGCACGCATCGTGATGCCAGGAAGGGCGGGATCAGAGCGGTTCCCGATCAGATTGGCGTCATCCCCATTCCCCGATAAGGGTCGAGAAGGTCGGCCAGGAAGTCGCCAAAGCGGACCGCCTGGTTCCAGTCTTCGGCCAGCCGGTGAAGGCACGGGGTCCGTTTGGTCCGCGCCGCGTCCAGAAGAATCGCGCCAAGGCTGGCGCGATTCTTCTGTCCAAACCCTCCAGGCGTTACCTGGGCCATGCGATCCTCCCCTGTTTCCTGACCAATGCGGGCATCGATTCGGAAAACGGAGAGATTCGCAATTCATTCCGCGGTTGTACGACAACGGCAGGGCCGGGGGATGACGGCGAAGGGGCATGGGTCAAAGACAAGAGCCCTGGTATCAGAGGGTTTTGTCCATCAGCCGCCAGAACTTCACCCTCGCTGCCCATCCCTCCGCCATACGCTTTCGCGCGGCCCGGCCACCAGGCTCACCCCCCAGAACGCCCCGGCGGTCAGCACGATCGCCGGTCCCGCCGGGATCTCCACATGATAGGAGATCAGCAAACCCACCACCGAGGCCACCACCGCCACCGCCACCGCGACGCTCACCTGCCCGGCCAATGACCCGGCCCAGTGCCGCGCCGCGATGGCGGGCAGCATCATCAGGCCGACCGACATCAACGTGCCCAGGGCCTGGAAGCCGGAGACGAC
>JAYVCG010000747.1:0-2751 GCA_043750075.1 Acetobacteraceae bacterium
GGCCCCTGGCGGGTCAAGGGCGGAGCCCTAACTCCGCCGGTGCGACCGCCTGGCCGCGTCCCGCCCCGACAACGACACCGCCACCCCGGCGCACACCAGCCCCAACGACCCGAAAGGCAGCCACGCGGGCCGCACCATCAACGGCTGCGCCACATGCGTCCACGCCCACACACCCATGACCCGCACCAGCCACGTCTGCAGGTTTTCCACGCCATGAGGATTTAACCAGGTCAGCACCGCACCCAGGGACACCATGCGCGGCCCCACCGTGGCAAGGCCCACGGCGGTCACGAACAAGGCGGCGGCCAGAACGGCCAGGGCGCGGTACAGGGTCACATGAACAGCTTCTCTGACTTACGGGCGGAATACAAGCTCGCCACGAACGGCCCATAGCCGTTCCAGATCTGCGTGGGCACCATTTCGTCGGAGCCCAGAAGACGCTCACGCGCCTGACTCCAGCGCGGATGCGCGACCTCCGGATTAACATTGGCCCAGAAACCGTATTCCCGGCCGTTGATCTCCTGCCAGAAACAGCGGGGCTGCTTTTCGGTGAACGTCACCTTGACGATGGATTTGACCTGCTTGAACCCGTATTTCCAGGGCGTGATCATGCGGATTGGACCGCCATTCTGCGGCGGCAGCGCCTTGCCATACATCCCCGTGGGCACGAAGGCGAGTTCGTTCGCCGCCTCATCGATCGCCAGGCCATCGACATAGGGCCAGGGATACAGCGGCGCCCGCAGCCCGTGCATGGATTTGTCCTGCGCCGTCTCGAACGCCACGAACTTCGCCGAGCCGAGAGGTTCGGCGATTTTCAGCAGGTCGGCCATGGGGAAACCGGTCCAGGGCACGGTCATGGCCCAGGCCTCGACACAGCGATGGCGGTAGATGCGTTCTTCGAGGGAGACCTGTTTCAGCAGATCCTCATAGGCCATCTTGCGGGGCTGTTTCACCAGGCCCGCGAACTCCACCGTCCACGGGCTGGTCTTCATCTCCTGGGCTTCGCGCCACAGGTTCTTGGATTCGCTGAATTCATAATAGTTGTTATAGGTGGTGGAGTATTTTTCCCCGGTCAGCGCGCGGCCAGGTTCGTATTTCGGATTGGCGGCGGCGTGGACCAGACCCGGCGCCACGATCCCAGGGACCGCCGCCAGCAGGGCGGAGGCGCCCAGAAGCGTCCGGCGGTTGAGGGCCACGGCTTCCGGTGTGACCTGGCTCCCGGCGATTTCCCAGCCGCGCCGCCTGATGATACGCATGTCTTTCTCCATTCCCTGGTCTCGTGACCATCAGACGTCCGGACCGGGGAAACATTACACCCGCCCGGCCGTCGCGCGGGATATTTTTGTGTGAAGGATCTGGCGTATGCACCTCGCCCGTTTTCCCCGCGTCCGGCTGTTCCCCGCGCCGACCCCGCTGCACCGGCTGGACAACCTCTCCCGCCATTTGGGGGGGCCGGAGATTTGGATCAAGCGGGACGATTGCACCGTTGTCGCCACCGGCGGCAACAAGGTCCGCAAGCTGGAATGGCTGATCGGGGAGGCTCAGGCGCAAGGGGCCACGCATGTCGTGACGCAGGGCGCGGTGCAGTCGAACCATGTGCGCCAGACGGCGGCGGTGGCGGCGATGTTCGGCCTCAAATGCATCGCCCTGCTGGAACACCGGATCGAGACCAATGACCGCGATTACCTCAACAGCGGCAACGTGCTGCTGGACAAGCTGTTTGGCTGCGAGATCGAGTACCGGCCCGGCGGCATCGACATGAACGCCGAGGCGGAGAAGAAGGGCGCCGAGCTGCGCGCCTCCGGGGTCAAGGCGTATGTCATCCCTGGCGGCGGATCGAACAAGGTCGGCGCGCTTGGCTATGTCTCCTGCGCGCAGGAGCTGGTGCGGCAGGCGGATGAGATGGGGTTGCGGATCGACCGGCTGGTGACGGCGACCGGCAGCGCCGGGACTCACGCCGGTCTGGTCGTGGGGCTGGAGGGCGAGAACGCGGCGATCCCGGTGCTTGGCATTGGCGTGCGGCTGCCGCGCGAGAGGCAGGAGGAGAACGTGTTCCGCCTCGCCGAGGCGACCGCGGACTACGTGGGCGTGCGCGGCGGCATTCCCCGCTCGTCCGTGGTGGCGAACTGCGATTACGTGGGCGCGGGCTACGGCATCCCGACGCCAGGCATGGCCGAGGCGGTGCAGATGCTGGCGCGGCGGGAGGGGATTTTGCTCGACCCGGTGTATTCCGGGAAGGCGATGGCCGGGATGATCGACCTGATCCGGCGGGGCGAGATCAAGAGCACCGAGAAGATCGTGTTCCTGCACACCGGCGGCGCGGTGGGGCTGTTCGGCTACACCGGGTTCCTGGAGACGGCGATGGAGGGCGGTTGAGGGATCGCGCGGCACGCGCCGCATCCCGCCACCCACACTGGCGGCCCCCCGCCCCTGTTCCATGGCCTCGTCCGGCGTCCGCGCGATCCGCGCACAAGATCAAAAGCAGGAGGTGACTTGTGTCTTGCCGGCGGCCTTGGCACGGCGGGCCGCCCGCCGCAGCAACGCGCGCTTGGCGGGCGTGCGGTTGCCACCCTTGTTGCGCATGGCTTCCACGGACTCGGGTGTGTCAGCGAGGCCGAGAGCCGCCTTGCGGGCCCGCACGGCTTCCAGATACTGACATGCTCCCGGCCCTGAAGGACCGGGGTTCCCAGTTTCCTGGGCTGCTTCCTGCTTCATCGACGCTGCCCATGGGGTTTACCGCCCGCACTGCTT
>JAYVCG010000748.1:0-2986 GCA_043750075.1 Acetobacteraceae bacterium
GCCCACGGGCCTTGCGTTACTGGGCGTGGCTCTCGTGGGTCTCACGGTGGTCCGCCGCCATGTCGGACGCACCATCTGACTGGTTGCACCGCCGTTCAACCCCAGTTGGCCGCCAGCAGTTCCATTTTGTTATCTCGGCAGATACTCAATGCCATCGCGATGCTGCGGCCACTGCCGCCGATCCGATGTTGAGGCACGGCGTCGTTGATTGCGCTCCAGGCTGGCGGTGGGAGTCGTGCGCCCCGATGTCGGCTGGGAGGGCCGCATCTACGCCCAAACGGGAAGCGCATCGCAGATTACGAGGCTTCCGGCGGGTCGTGGTGCTGTCGACCTTGCAGAGCGCGCTGACATGCGGTTATCGTCCATCCAAGACGCCCCAATGCGCTGGATATATGGGAAATGTCGGTTGAATATAGCCCTCAGTCGCGGTGGTCGCCGGTTCGATGTCGGCCAAAAGAGAAAGCCGATCATGTTGAAGCGCCGCGTCGTCATTACTGGCTCGTCCACGCTGGCACTCCCTCGCATCGCCATGGCGCAAAACAAAAAGGTCCTGCGCTTCGTTCCGCGCTATGGACTGACCGCCCTGGATCCGGTGTTCAGCACCGACAGCGTGACGCGCATCTGCGGGCTGGCGGTGTTCGAATCCCTTTACAGCGTTGATGAAAACCTCCTGCCACGGCCGCAGATGGCGGAAGGTCATACGATCGAGCAGGACGGCCGGCGCTGGACGATCAGGTTGCGAGAGGGACTGCGCTTCCACGACGGCGAACCGGTCCTGGCCAGGGATTGTGTCGCCTCCATCACGCGCTGGATGAAGCGGGACCTGTTGTCCCGGTCGTTCGCGCCGCGCCTGGACGCGCTGGAGGCACCGGACGACCGCACGGTGGTGATCCGACTCAGGCAGCCCTTTTCCCACCTTCCGTTCGCGCTTGGCAAACCACTGCCCAACATCCTACCGGTCATGCCGGCGCGCCTTGCCGCCATGGACGCGGCACAGCCTGTCCCGGAGATCGTTGGCAGCGGGCCGTTTCGTTTCCTGCCGAGCGACTTCACGGCCGGCGATTCCGCTGCCTTCGCGAGGTTCGAGCGCTACCAGCCGCGCGATGAGCCGGCCAATGGCACCGCCGGCGGACGGCACGCCCTGGTCGATCGCTTGGAGTGGAAGGCGATGCCCGATCCCGCGACGGCGGCGAATGCGCTTATCACCGGCGAGGTCGATTGGTTGGAGGCGCCGCTGCCTGATCTGGTGCCACGCCTGAGGGCGAGCCATGACGTGACGGTGGGACGATTGGACCCCTTTGGCTTTTATTCCATGCTGCGGCTGAATCATCTCCAGGGTCCCACCGCCAACCGTGCCGTCCGTCAGGCGATCATGGCGGCGATTGATCCGGTGGAGATCATGCAGGCCTTCGTCGGCGACGATCCCAGCCAGTATACCGCGCCGGTCGGTGTGTTCGTGCCGGACGTGCCCTCCGCGAGCGGCGCGGGCATGGAGCGGTTGGGCGGCAAGAAGAGCAACGCCGAGGTGCGCGCATTGCTACGGGCCGCCGGCTACGGCGGCGAGCGGCTGGTGGCGTTGCATGCGATGGACAACGCCTTCGCGGACGCGGTGATGCAGGTCGTGGTGGCCCGGCTGCGCGCGGTGGGCATGAACGTGGATGATGTCACCATCGATCAGGGCACGCTGGCGCAACGACGCAACAGCAAGGAGCCGTTGGACAAGGGTGGTTGGTCGATCATTCCGGTGAACCCGGCCGGTGCAGACCATCTCGATCCGCTGGTGGCACTGGGTCTGCGCACCGGCGCGGCGGCGTGGGTGGGGTGGCCGGAGAACAAACGGATGGAGGAGCTGCGCACCGCCTGGATCGACAGCGACGATGACGGCGAGCGCCGCCGGCTCAGCATGGCGCTCCAGGAGGAAGCGCTGGCGGAGGTGGTCTACATCCCACTCGGCCGCTACTTTCAGCCATCCGCGTGGCGCCAGAACGTCAGCGGTATCTTGAAAACGACGGTGCCGGTATTCTGGAACGTGCGGAAGACCTGATCCCAGGCTGTCAGGAAGAAGCCGCGTAACGTCGAGAAGCTCTTTCAGATCCCATGCCGAAGTCGCCATTCGCACCGCGCGGCTGAATTATTGACGACTTCCAGTGCTGTTAAGGAAGTTGGCTATTATGGGAATACAGAAGTCCTTTTGAGGTATGGTCGCGTTTCAAGTGACCGTCGTGCAAAGGGTCCTTTGCGAGACTGCTGAAAAGATAACACAAACCGGGAGGGCCTCGACGAATCCCTGCCGTCCATCGCCTCGGCCTCTCCGCCTCCAACACCATCGAGAACATGAGACGGGACGGTTCGGCGTATCTGTCGCAACGTGAGGCACCGGCATGCACTGCGCTGGACCGGGGCGGCGATGCCGGAAGCCGCCAGGGGCCTCGGCGCCCCAAGGCCCACAAGCAATTCCGATTCTAAAGAGCGCGCCCGCCGCTCATGGTGTCTGGCACGCCGTCAACGCAATTCTTGAACAGAACGGCGCCGCGGCGTAGCGTCCCCGCCCAGCGACGCCGGCCTGGTTAATCACGACATGCGGCGGGATATACTGCCAGCGCACCCGGGGCTCGCCGAAGACATGCGAACTGGCGGATCAGCGACGGCCCTCGGCCGGACGCGGCCTTTACCTTGGGAGGGATCATGGCAATGCGATCGGTTTTGTTGGCCGGGGACCGGTTTGCAGCCATCACCGAACCCGGCGGTGCTGAAAGAGCTCAGCCCACCAGAATGGCCCTGACGCGAAGAGCCGCGCTCGCGAGCGGCGGGGCCGGCATCGCCGGTCTGACGGCCCCCTCGATGGTCCGCGCCGAGGCCTCGCGCACGTTGCGCTTCATACCCACCGCCGACCTGCTCTCGCTCGACCCGATGTGGACCACGGCCGACAGCGCCCGCAACCACGGCAACATGGTCTACGACCAGCTTTATGGCCTGGACGCCGGGT
>JAYVCG010000749.1:0-4060 GCA_043750075.1 Acetobacteraceae bacterium
CAGCGCCAGCGCGGGCCACACCGCGGCGTGCGCCGTCCAGAGTTCGGTCGGAAAGCCGAACGTCACCGGGCACAGCACCACGATGGACAGCGCCGCCCATGCCCTGAGGACGCGCGTGCGATCCGCCCGCCACACCGCCGCGAAACCAAACGCCGGGGCGGAGAAATGCAGCATTGCGTACAGCGCCACCCCCCACGCGGGCTCGCCGGACAGCCGCCCCCACGCCGACGCGGGCCACGACGCCCACAGGAACGCCGCCATCCGTCCGGAGATTTGCCGCCAGTGAAAATCCCAGGGATCGCCGGCGGCGACGGCGTAAGAGAAAAGCCCGCCATCGGCGAAAAGGTGCAGTTGTGCCCATGATCCGATCAACGGGAACGCCACGCACCAGGCCACGGCCAAGGCAACAACGATACGATACGGCATTAACGCCCGCCGTGGGAACTGGCCCGGACCACACTGCCTCCTGACGCGCGCGGAGGGAGGCTAACGGGCCTGGAATGCCCGGTCCAGGCCCGCTTCCCCGCCTCCCGCCGCGCGCGATACCACCCGCTTTACAGCGCGCGAACCCGTCACGTTCCGCGTCAGGTGCTGAACGGATACGCGTCGATATCGACCCATCCGGCCAGCATGCGTTTGTTGCGTACCTGACCGGTCGTCGATTCGCCGGTCATCATGCACGTGCCACCCTCATACTGCCTTTGCACCAGCCGGCATTCCTGACTGGGCCACGCCCCCTGCCCGGAATCCGCCGTCCACCAGTTGATGTCGGAGGAACTGATGCCAGGACTGACAATGATACCGATATGCACCAGGATCGAATCCGGATGATGCGTTTCGCACAAGGCGTAAATATCGCCCGGCCGCGGCCGCGTGCTCCCCTGCCCGGCCGACGCCGCCATCGCCTGCAACAACGGCGAATTCGCGGTCCAGGCCTGTTGCTTGCGCGCCGCGTCACGGACCGAGTTCAGACCGCAACTCGCGATGCCATCCTTGCGCAAATTGGCCGGCACGCCCAGGGATTTGGCGACATAACCGGGCAGCGCGCCGCATGTGGTGGTGTGAGGTCCGAGTTTCGGCTGCGATCCGGCCGGCGTGCTTTTGACCGCCGCCGCGTCGCGCGTGATTTCCGCGGAAGGATCGTAACCGGCGCCGAGTTCGAGCCATTTCGCATCGCCACCGGCGCCGCTTTTGTAGTTGCCGCCAAGCACTTTTGGCAAAATCTCGAACAGCACCTTGCGGCGGCGCTCGCTCAGGGCGGCGGCGTCGCGCACCAGATCCCTGATGTTGATCACCGGCGGCGGCATCCATTTCGTCATGATATTCATTCCTCCTGTCGCATCCAGGTGACCGGCGGGACACCGGCATTGAAGAAAGAATGCCAGGGCTTTGTCGCGTCACGGTCGCGCCAAACGGTGAACATTGTCGCGTCTGTCACGAATCCCGCTCCCTTCAAAACAATGGGCCTTTGAGCGAAATGCCATCATGCATGGGTGGAATGAACAGGCGTTCCGCCGCGTCGTGCTGGGATTGCTTCTGGGCTCGGGCGTGGCGATGATCATTTCGGTTCTGGTCTGACGCGAGGGGCGCGCACCAGCGCGAACCGGCGTTCCTGGTGTCCGTGCCCTGGCCCGCGCGATGGAAAAACCGCTTGTCAACACGGGGATTTTCTTCTTAACGCGGAATCTGGCTTGACGGCGCGGCCCCTGGCCTGAGACACCGGACAGTGAACGGCGGGAAAGGCACGCGCCATGAAATTCGGCTATTTCACCCTCAGCGACAACAGCTACCGCGACAACCCGCGCTCGCCCAACCAGTTCATCGCCGACATCATCGCCGAGGCGATCGAGGCCGACCGCCTCGGCCTGCACTCCGCCTGGATCGGCGAGCACCATTTCTCCACCCTGGGCGTGCTGTCCTGTCCCGATCTGGCGCTGGCCTATATCGCCGCGCGCACGCAGCGCATCCGGCTGGCGCCCGCCGTGACCGTGCTGCCGCTGCACCATCCGATCCGGGTGGCGGAACAATGGGCCACCCTCGACCTCATGAGCGGCGGGCGCGTCGATTTCGCCGCCGGGCGCGGCTATGACCGGCGGGAATACGAACCGCTCGGGGTCGATTTCGACAACAACCAGTCGCTGTTCGAGGAAGGCATGGAAATCGTCCGCCGCCTGTGGGACGCGGAAGGCCCGCTCTCTCACCAGGGGCGGCATTACCGGTTCGAGGATATCTCGATCACGCCCAAACCCCTGCAACGGCCACTGCCCGCCTATGTCGCCTCGTTCTCCCGCCCCTCAATCGAACTCGCGGGACGGCTGGGCTGCGGGCTGATCGTGGCGCCGTTCGCCGCCGCCATGAGTTTCGGCGGATTGCGCCAGGTGGCGGATCTGTATCAGGAAACGCTGGCCCGGCACGGCCAGAAGCGGGGACGGCTGATGTGCAGCTATTTCCTGCATTTCGCCGATACACCTGCCGAGGAAGCCGCCGCCCGCGCCCGGCAAATCCGCTATTACCGGGAATGCGTCATCCCTTCCTTCCCCGGCGATCCGGCGACGGCGCCGCCCAGTTACCGGTATTTCATCGACATGGTGGCCCGCCTGCGCACCGTCCGGCCGGAGGATCTGGGGGAGAACTCGGTGCTGATCGGCTCCCCCGCGCGCATCACCGAGAGTCTGCGCAAGGTTCAGGCGGCGGGGATCGACGAGGTGATCCTGTATTTCAACGTCGGCCTGAAACCGCACGCCCAGGTGAAGGCGGAGATGGCGCGGTTCATGGCGGAGGTGGCGCCGGGTTTCGCGGAGTGAGAGATGCGGTCATGCCGTGGCGGTCAAGCCGGGGGATGACGGGGGATGGGGCAATGGAAAGGGCCGCTGGTATTAGTCGTGAAAGGCCAGGGACCAATCGCTCCCGGCAGCACCCGGAGGTTCACACCAAATGGGCACGCAGTTGCGGGTGCGGATGGTGGTTTCCACCTTCATCGCCGAGCGGATGGCCCGGAACACTCCGCCATGCGCCACGATCAGCACGGCCGGCGACAACCCCATCGCCCGGTTCAGACCCGCCACCACCCGCTGACGCAACGCGGCGAAACTCTCCGCCCCCTCCGGCGTCATCCGCCCGTCGATCCACTCATGGAACCATTCGGCCAAAGGCTGCCCTTCATGCACCCCCCAACCGACCTCCCGCAAATCCGGGTCGATGGTCACGGGCAACCCCAGCACCTCCGCCACGATCTCGGCGGTGACACGGGCACGGGCCAGCGGCGAGGCGACGATCGAGCCAATGCCCCGGCCCTGTAACCGCTCCGCCGCGTCGCGCGCCTGCGCCAGTCCGGTCGCGTTCAGCGGAATGTCGATGCTGCCCTGCGACAACCCTTGCCGGTTCCAGTCCGTCTCCCCATGGCGCAAATACCAGAACGCGCCATGCGTCACCGCCACATCATGCTCCATGGGATCAGGTCAATCCTTCCGCCGCCAGCATCCGTCGCACCGCCGGCCGCGCCAGCATCCTCTCCAGATGCGCCGCGCAATGAACCGGCAACGCGATGCCCACACGTTTGGCCCAGTACTCTACATAAAACAGCGCGGAATCGGCGATGGAGAACTTGCCGGCCACGTATTCCTTGCCCGCCAGCGTCTCGTTCAACGTGGCGAACCCCTTCTCGACGATCTCCTTGCCGCGCGCCTTGACCGCGTCCTCATCCGCCGCGTTGGGCGTGAAATTGCCGGAGCGGAAAATGCGCGCGAACCCCTGCATGTGGACGGTGGCGACACAATAATCCGTCAGCTCCAGCACCCGCGCCTGCGCGTCGATGTCGTCTGGCAGCAAATTGGCGTACGGATTGGTCCGCGCGAGCCAATAAGCGATGGCCGGATATTCGGTGTGCAACGCGCCACTGTCATCGACCAGCGCGGGCACTTTCGACTTCGGATTGACCGCTGTGAACGAAGGCTTGTGCTGCTCCCCGCCGCGCAGATCGACGGCGACGGCTTCGTACGGCTTGCCGATTTCCTCCAGCAGCGCGTGAATGCCGATCGAGCAGGCGCCGGGCGCGTAAAAC
>JAYVCG010000750.1:0-11558 GCA_043750075.1 Acetobacteraceae bacterium
GCGGGCCGCGGGCGGTTCTGGCGTCAGCAGCCGTGGCTCCCCGGCGGAAGCCCAGGGTTCAGCCGCCTCCGTCCGCGGCCGCGCCGTTTCAGCCACCTGGGCAACGGCATCCGCGGCGGAGGGCTGTGCCGGTGCGCCGCCCTGCCGTGCCCAACGCGGCGCGTGGCGGTCGCGGCGCAGCATGAACGGACGTGACGGCAAAGCCCAGGATTCGGCCTGGGGACCGCGTTCGGGACGGTCGCTGGCGGCGGGCTCGTCCACCAGCATCGGCGGTTGTCCGGCCACGGCCCAGGAGGGTGGCTGCCAGCGGGAGCGGCCGTTCTGGCCGTTGCGGCGGCCCGCGGGGGCGCGGCGCGGCGGGGCGGCGTTCAGTTCCGCCTGCTCCATGACATCGAAGATGTCGAAGACATGGCCGCTGCCATACGGATCGGCGGGCGTCGGACCGGCGTAAGCGGGGACCATGTCGGGTTGCTCAGCGCCCGGCACGCCCAGGGGCGACAGACCGCCATCCTCGTCGCGGCGGCGGGAGCGGCGGCCACCGCCACCCCGGCGAGACCGGCGGCGGCTGGCGGCTTCGTCTTCCGCCGTCACCGGCTCTGGCGCCACCGGCTCCACGGGCGTGGTCTGGGCCGTGACCTGTGAGAGATGTTCTTCGCGCGCCGATTCAGCCTCGGTTTCCCCTGGACGCGCTTTGTCGTCCCGTCCCCCACGCCGCCGGCGGCGGCGGCGGCGGCGGCGTTCGGCGTCCTCGCGGCTTTCTCCGGGAACGGCCACGTCTGCGGCGGCATCGTCGGCGGCGCTGACGGTCTCCTCGGCGTCATCGGTTTCAACGATGTCGTCTTCCTCGGCCTCGATCGTTTCCGGCGGCGCCATCACGGGCGCGCGAGGCGCGTCGGGGGTGACGAAGCGCGGTTCCTCGCCCGGCACGATGGCGCGCAGGCGTTCGATGCGGAAGCGCGGCGCGATCATCGAATCGTCGGCGGCGATGATCGCGCGCATGCCATAGCGCCGCTCGATCTCGTTCAGCCGCTCGCGTTTGTGGTTGAGGATGTACAGCGCGATTGGTGTCGCGACATGGACGATGACCTCGGCGGCGCGGCGCTTGCCCGCTTCTTCCTCCACCCCGCGCAATACGTGCAGGGCGGCGCTTTCGGTGCCGCGCACATGACCCGTGCCGTTGCAGTGCGGGCAGGTGATGAGAGTGGTTTCCTCCAGCGACGGGCGCAGCCGCTGGCGGCTCATTTCCAGCAGGCCGAAATGGCTGATATGGCCGACCTGGATGCGGGCGCGGTCGTCCTTCAGCGCCTCCTTCAACCGGCGTTCGACCATGGCGTTGTGGCGCTTCGACTCCATGTCGATGAAGTCGATGACGATCAGGCCCGCGAGATCGCGCAGCCGCAACTGCCGCGCCACCTCGTCCGCCGCCTCCAGGTTGGTGCGGACGGCGGTTTCCTCGACATTACGTTCCCGCGTCGAGCGGCCGGAATTGACGTCGATGGCGACCAGCGCCTCGGCCTGGTCGATCACCAGATAGCCGCCGGAGCGCAACTGCACCGTCGGCTGCATCATCGCGTCCAACTGCGCTTCCACCTGGAAGCGGGCGAACAGCGATTGCCCCTGATCCGGCCAATGGATGACCTTGCGGGCGTGCGAGGGCATCAGCATCCGCATGAACTCATGCGCCGCGCGCCAGCCCGCCTCCCCGTCCACGGTGATGTCGTCGATGTCGCGGGAATAGACATCGCGGATGGCGCGCTTGATGAGGCTGGCTTCCTCGTAGATCATCGCGGGGGCGATGGATTTCAGCGTGTGATCGCGGATGTCGTCCCAGAGGCGCAGCAGGTACTCGCAATCGCGTTTGATTTCCGGCTTCGGGCGTTGCGCCCCGGCGGTGCGCACGATCAGGCCCATGCCCTTGGGCACATCCAGTTCGGCCATGATTTCCTTCAGGCGGCGGCGGTCGGCGGCGGAGGTGATTTTCCGCGATATCCCGCCCCCGCGCGGCGAGTTTGGCATCAGCACGGAGAAGCGGCCCGCCAGCGACAGATAAGTGGTCAGCGCCGCGCCCTTCGTCCCGCGTTCCTCCTTCACCACCTGGATCAGCAGGATCTGGCGGCGGTGGATGACTTCCTGGATGTGGTAATTGCGCAGGAAGCGCGGCGGGATGCGGCGCTCGGGCCGCTCACTGGCATCATCGTTGTCGCCGCCGACGGTTTCGGGCGGTGCTTCCTCGGGGATCGAGCCGAACATATCCAGGTCATCGCCAGTATCGGGCTGGTCCTGGTCCGCCTCCTCCGGCGCGGCGCGTCTGGTCTGGGCTGTGCTTCTGGTCCGCGCGGGCGCGGCCTGAACAGACACGCCGGATGCCGCGGCAAAGCTGGCCTGTGGGGATGTATCCTGGGGGGATGTGTCCTGTGGGGATGTGTCCTGTGGGGATGTATCCTGGGGGGATGTATCCTGTGGAAATGTATCCTGGACCGGTTCCGCCGCGATCAGCGCGGGCAAAGCCCAGGATTCGGTGGGTGATGCGGCAGTGGAATCGCGGGCGATCAGCGCGGGCAGAGCGGCCAAAGCCCAGGATTCGGCTTCGGGAACGGGAGGGGAAGCGGGAGAGGTTTTGACGACAGGGATGGGAGACAGCGGCGCGGCGGCCTGGCTCAGCGCGAGTTCGAGGTCTTCCTCCTCCTCCTCCAGCCGGGCTTCCTCGGCCTGGAGTGCGAGCAGACGCTGCCGGTCCGCGACCGGGATCTGATAATAATCCGGGTGGATTTCGCTGAAGGCGAGAAATCCATGCCGGTTGCCGCCATATTCCACGAAAGCGGCCTGGAGGCTGGGTTCCACCCGCACGACCTTGGCGAGGTAGATGTTGCCTTTTAGCTGGCGCTTCGTCGATGTCTCAATGTCAAAATCTTCGAGGCGATTCCCGTCCAGGACCACGACGCGGGTTTCTTCCGCATGCGTGGAGTCGATCAACATACGCTTGGGCATCAGGGGTGGAACTCCGGTGCGCCAGCCGTCGCGGCCTGGGACTCCCGTTCCGGGGTCCGCATGAAAGGCCGTTGAGCGAGGGATGGCCGGCGAGGCTTATGAAAAAGGCTGGGTCCGCGCGGCCAGGACGAAGCGCGGGCGCGGCGGGCCGTGTCCGGTCCCCATCCAAAAGGATGGCTCCGGATTTCGGCGCTGGGTGTCGCGGCGCGCTGTCGGTCATCAGGTCCTGGCGTGTGGACGACGCGCTTCGAGGGGAAACGCGGCCCGGTGAACAGTCATTCGTGCCTCCGTCCAAGGCGGACCGAACCGGCATTCCGCGTGCTCCGAACCCGGTGGTTCAGACATCTCACGGACATGCCATGGACGGACTTACGGCCGAGGCGGCGCGGACCTTGCCCTTGTCAGGCTGCCCTGTTCGCACGGGCAGACGAAGCCAGGGGGTCACGCATCCACCGGTTCAGGCCATGGCGCGCCGGCGGCCGGCGCGCCCGTTCGCGTCAACGGGGCTCCGGCATGATGCGGCAATTCGGCGTGCATCGCAATAGTCTCTTACGCGTCAAGGTGATAAGACCATGGCATGATCGTTCCTCTGCCCTTCAAACGCCGCCTGATCTCCCGCCGATTCGCTACCGGCAGCGCGGTTTTTGGCACGTTTTTCGGGGTGCTGGAGAGACATGAGGCATCCGCCGGCGGTGCCCCGCCGCTGGTGATGGTCGATCCCGGCCATGGCGGCCGCGATCCTGGCGCCAGGGGACTGGGGGGCACTCTGGAAAAGGACGTCGCCCTGGGCGCCGCCCTGGCGTTGCGTCTCCATCTGGAGGCGCGGGGCCGGTATCAGATCGCGCTGACCCGGAGCGAGGACCGGTTCATGACCCCGGAGGACCGGGTGGACATGGCGCGGAGCCGCGGCGCGCGTTTGTTCCTGTCGCTGCATGCCGATACCTATCCGGTGGCTTCCGTGCGGGGCGCGTCCGTTTACACGCTCGCGCGGCGGGCCTCGGACCCGGAGACGGAGGCGTTGGCGCAGCGGGAAAACGCTGCCTCCGGTGGCCGAGCGGGCGTGATGGGGCCTGAGGTATCGGACATTCTGTCCAGTCTCGCGCAACGGGAGACGCGGGCCATTTCGGCGCGCATCGCGCATCATCTGGTGCGGGGTCTGGAGCGTGAGGTGCCGGTGCTGCCCTCCCCCGCGCGGCATGCCAATTTCATGGTGTTGCAGACGAGCGGTGTGCCCAGTGTATTGATTGAGATGGGGTTTTTGTCCAATCGGGCGGATGAGGCGGCATTGAGCGATGGAGGACATCAGGCGTCGATCGCGCGGGCCGTGACCCGCGCGATCGACGCGTGGTTCGATCCGGCGCGGGACGCGAAGCCGGGGTGAGGCCTTTCCGCTCCGCACGGGTCATGAAGCGGGCCGCGGAGAAGACAAGGCCGGGGCGCTGCCCCGCGTCATGCCATCGGCATGCTTCGCATGACGGACCGGGTCCCTGGACCCCATCCAGGGAGTCACCCATGGATGGGGTCCAAAGGCGAGCCTTTGGTGGGGTCCAGGGGCAAAGTCTCTGGCGGGTTTCAGTGCGGAGCCCTGACCTTCCTTTCCCCTTCAGACGCCGCCTCTCACCCCCCGACGGCCCGCAACCGCCGCTTTGGCCGCGCCAGTTCCTCATAAACACTGACATAATCCTCGGCCATCCGCCGCGCGGTCCAGCGCCGGTCGAAGGTGGCCCGCACCGTCTTCCGGTCGAGTTCACCCAGCCGTCCAATGGCTTTCACGGCTTCGTCCTCATTGGTGACGATGAACCCGGACACCCCATCGTCGATCACCTCTGGCACCGAACCCGAACGATACGCGATCACCGGCGTTCCGCACGCCATCGCCTCGATCATCACGAGACCGAACGGCTCCGGCCAATCAATCGGGAAAATCAGCGCGTGCGCGCCGGACAGGAACGCGGGTTTTTGCTGGTCGTTGATCTCACCGATGAACTCGACATGCGGGTTGTCGCGGATCAGCGGTTTGATCTTGGTGTCGTAATATTCCTTGTCGGCGTTATCGACCTTGGCCGCGATCTTCAACTTCAATCCCGCTTTGCCGGTGATGTGAATCGCCCGGTCGAGCCCTTTTTCCGGCGACACGCGGCCCAGAAAGGCGGCGTATTCCTGTTTCACGGGCTGCGGGGTCAGGATGTGCGGCGGCATGCCGTGCAGCACCGTGCGCACCCAGTTCAGATGCGGAATGGGCTTGCGCTGGTTGTCCGAGATCGACACGAAGGGCGCATCCCGGAAAGTGCCGAACACCTCGACGAACTCGGCGACATCCAGGCGGCCGTGGATGGTGGTCAGGAACGGCACGTTCTGGCGGCTGAACAGCGACAGGGGAAAGTAATCAATGTGGAAATGCAGCACATCGAATTCGTCCTTGCGGCGGTAAATCAACTCCACCATCCGGTTGTACAGCGCCACCCAGTCCCGCACCGAAGGATCGAGGCGGATCGCCTGATCGCGCATTGGCGCCAGCGTGGCCGACGTCACGCTGTCGCCGCTGGCGAACAGGGTCACGTCATGACCCATGGCGACCAGTTCCTCGGTCAGGGAGTAAACGACCCGCTCGGTGCCGCCATACAGTTTGGGCGGCACGGCTTCGAACAACGGCGAGATTTGCGCGATACGCATGGAAGGATGCCCCGGATCAGTCAGCGTGGTTTCGATTCGTCCCGCGTCCCGATTGACCCCGTGGCCCGGACCGCCTGACGGAGGGGGTTGTGAACGCGGAATATGGCGTCATTTCGGCGCTGGCGCGGTGATTGTGCTTCCGCGGGTTTCCCCACCTACGGCACGCCGGACACGCTGGATCAGTCCGCCAGCGCCGGAGCGGCGGCGTTGGCCTGGAACGCCGGGGGCAATCTGACCGGCGACGGGACGCGGGCGGCACTCAGGCATGCGGAAAAAATAAAATGCCAGATGGGGATTGTCAGCGTGCCTTACTCGATGATTCGCCAATCCTCCGCCGCGATCCGGGCGGGGGGAGGACGCCGGCCCGTCTCCAGCGCGTCCAGTCGTCTCTTGATGTACACGATCTCGTCCATCAGTTCGTTTCTCACGACCATTAGGGTTCGTCGCGCGAACAGCAAGGCCAGCACCACGGCCACGGGAATGATGATCAGGGCAAGGGCGAGGATCGTGCTCATGTCAATGGAAGGCATCATCTCCATGATGGAGGACATCATATCCGCACCGATTTCTGATCGGTCGCCAGCCGATGCACGAAGTGGCGCAGCAGCCAACGCGATAAGAGCGAAGGTTTTTACCGCATCGTCTTCGGAAGAGAAGGCGCTTGAACCTTCTGACCGGGAAGATTAAGTTTACCCGCCATGTCCCGCCATCCCCTCAGGCGCCTGTTCGCCATCCTGGTTGCCGTCGCGTTCTTCAGCGCGTCGATGGCGCAGGCCATGCCGGTGGGATCGAACATGACAATGGCCGCTCACGACGGCAGTGCCGATAGCCCGCCAATGCCCTGCAAGGGGATGACGCCGGCCTGCATGATCGACCTCGGCTGCATCTTCATGATTGGCGTTCCCATTCTCGCGTCTCAGATGGCCGTTCACATGGCCTGGTCGCCGGTGAACTATCAATGGCCCTCCGTCGCAATCGCGGACGGCGGCACGCGCGCGCCCGATCTCCGACCTCCCATCCGCCTGATCTGATCGCCGCGGCCGTCCCGAAGGACGGTCGCGCGCCGCTGTTTTGCCGCGCATCGGGTGGCATCGGCCGAACGGTTGATGTCCGCGCCCGCGAAGCGAAACCGCGCGAATTGATCCTGCCGGCACGATGCTGAAGCATCGGACCGGACCAGGCGAACCCGCCGCGTCATCGCGGCGGAACAGACAGGACTTCATCATGACTCTCCACCGCTTTTCAGCGGGCGCCGCACTGGCGTCCGTGCTGACGATGCTTCTGCTGGCCGCGCCCGCGCGCGCCGCCGGTAAGGATTACCGCTTCGAGGTTGTTCAGGCGCGGCCAGCGGGCAAAGACCTGACCGACGTGACCGTCAGGCTGACGCACATTCCTGACGGCAAGCCGGTGACCGGCGCCGTCATCTTCCAGACCAAGGTCGATATGGGACCGTCGGGCATGGGCGAGATGACTGGCAAGGTCACACCGCGGGCTGGCGATCCCACGGGTCTCTATCGTTTCCGGACGGAAACCGGGATGGCCGGCAAGTGGGCGCTCACCCTGACCGCCAAGGTCCAGGGCGAAACCGACACCGTGCGCGGCACGGTCACGTTCGATGCGAAGTAGCAAGAGATCGCCCAGAGCCGGGCAACACGCCTGGCGCTGGCGGCTTGTCTGCCCGCTCGCGGCTGGGCTGCTGTTGATCGCCGCTCCCGTCACACACGCCGAGGACGCACGTCTTGGCACGGCTGTTGACGGTCTGCTCGCGCAAGCCACGCGCCTGAACCCGGAGATCGCGGCGCGCGCGCTTGATGCCGCCGCCGCGGAGGCCGGGGCGCGGGCCGCCGGATCGCTGCCTGATCCCACCCTGCGCGTGACTCAGGATGAGATCGACGTACTGGGCGGACGACGCCGTCCAAAACAGATTTACGCGATCGAGCAGGAATTTCCGCTCTGGGGGAAACTCGGTCTCAAGGCGGCGGCGGGCAGAGCACAGGCGGATATCGCGCGTGCCGAAGGCCTGGCGGTTGAGGCTGAGCTGGCCGAACAGATCAAGATCACCTTCGCACAATATTGGGTCGCGCACCGCGCGGGCGCGGTGCTGCGAGAGGTGCATGAAATCGAACGCGGGATCATCGACACCGCGCGGAGCCGCTACGCGCAGGGGCGCGGCACGCAGGCCGATGTGTTGCGTGCGTCGGCCGCATTGACACGGCACGAAACCGAGATCGCGCGTTTCGTGGCCCAAAAGCGCGCCGCGCAAGGCGTGCTCAACGCGCTGCTGCTGCGCGATCCAATGGCACCGCTGGCCGAACCGCGGCGGCTTCGCCCGCTGCCACCGGCCGCGGCGCTGGCACCGGCCGGGCTGATCGCCCGCGCCAGCAATCCCCGCGTCGCCGCCATGAAAAGCCGGATCGCGGTCGCCGAGGCCAACCGGCAACTCGCGCGCCGGGAGTGGTATCCGAACGTGACGCTGAGCGTCGGCGCGATTGATCGCAACGGCCATGGCCCAAACGGCTACATGGGCTCGGTGGCACTTCGCGTGCCGCTGCGATGGGGGTTGCACAACGCCCAGGAGGGCCAGGCCCAGGCGGAACTGCGCGCCGCCGAGGCGCGTCGCGATGCCGCCGCGCAGGATTTGGCGCGCGCGCTCGCGGAGGCGGCGGCCGCCCTTGCCGGCGCCCGCGAAACGGAACGCCTGATCCGCGACCAGCTCGTGCCGCAGCTCGACGCCGCCGTCCGGTCGGCGATCGCGGCTTACGGCAACGGCCGCGCCGAACTCACGCCGGTACTCGATGCCGCGCGCGAACTCGGCGAAGCAAGACTTTCGCTGCTTCAGGCGCGACTCGACGAACAGCGCCAGCTCGCCGCGATTGAACGGCTGATTGGCGGTGCGTTATGAGCGCCGTGCGTTGGATCGGCGGCGCGCTCGGGGCGCTCATGCTTGTCGCTGGCGGAGCTGGCGCGGGCTACTGGTATGCGAAGCCGGGGCTATCGCCGCGGTCAATGGAACCGGCGCCCGCCGCAACGATGACGGCGGCGCCGGAGCGGCGTGTCGCCTACTACCAGGATGCGGCCGGAAAGCCGGAGTACTCGCCGGTACCGAGGCAGGACGCTGAAGGGCGCGGCTACGTGCCGGTGTATGAGGAAGCCGCCGACACAACACCCGCGCCGCGGCCGGCGGCAAGGGCGGGTGATGAGCGCAAGCTGCTTTACTACCGCAATCCGATGGGCCTGCCGGACACGTCGCCGACACCGAGGAAAGATTCGATGGGGATGGATTACCTCCCCGTCTATGCCGGCGCGGCCGGCGACGATGCCGGCATGGTCACGATCAGCCCAGGGAAAATTCAGACCTTGGGCGTTCGCACCGAAACGGTCGCGATGCGCGTTGTCGCGCGAACGGTGCGCGCCGTCGGCACCGTGCAGTTCGATGAGCGGCGGCTCGCGGTCGTCAATCCGAAATTCGAGGGATGGATCGAAAAGCTCACTGTCAACACGACTGGCCAGGCGGTGCGGCGCGGTGAGCCGCTGCTGGAAGTCTACAGCCCCGATCTCGTTTCGGCCCAGCAAGAATATCTCATCGCCCGCGATGCCGTGATGCGCATGGGCGGCGCGGATGCCATGGCGCGATCCGGTGCGGCTTCGCTGCGCGACGCGGCCCTGGCCCGGTTGCGCAACTGGGACATCCCGGCGGCCGAGGTCGAGAAGCTGGCGCGCACCGGCAAGGTCGCACGCACGCTCACGCTGCGCGCGCCCGTGGATGGAGTGGTCACCGAAAAGACAGCGGTCGCGGGCATGCGCTTCGCGCCTGGCGACACGCTGTTCCGCATCGCCGATCTGTCGCGGGTCTGGCTGATCGCCGATGTCTTCGAGCAAGACCTTGCCTCCGTGCGGATCGGTGCACCGGCGCGGGTGACGGTCGGCGCCTGGCCGGATCGAAGCTTCACCGGCACCGTCGCCTTCCTGTATCCGGGCGTGACGCGTGAGACGCGTACCGCCCGCGTACGGATTGAACTTCCCAATTCCGATGGGCGGCTCAAGACCGAGATGTATGGTCAGGTCGAGATTGGCGCGGGCACGGACGCGGCGCCGGTTGTCGCCGTGCCGGATTCCGCTGTGATCGACGGCGGCGCCACGCAAACGGTGCTGATCGAGAAAGGCGCGGGACGCTACCAGCCGCGCAAGGTGAAACTGGGACAGCATGGCGACGGCTATGTCGAAGTGAGGGAGGGCGTGACGGCTGGTGAGAAGATCGTCACTGGCGCCAACTTCCTGATCGATGCCGAAAGCAATCTGCGCGCGGCGTTGCGGTCCTTCACGCAAGGCAAAGAGGGCACGCAAGGCAAAGAGGGCACGCCATGATCGCCAGCCTCATCCGCTGGTCGGCGCGCAACGTCTTCCTTGTCCTGCTCGCGACGCTGTTCATCGTTGGCGCCGGAATATGGGCGGTACGCAACACCGCGCTCGATGCGATCCCCGATCTCTCCGACACGCAGGTGATCGTCTACACCGAATATCCGGGTCAGGCGCCGCAGGTGGTCGAGGATCAGGTCACCTATCCCCTGACCACCGCGCTGCTGAGCGTGCCGCGATCCAAGGTCGTGCGCGGGTTTTCGTTCTTCGGCGTGTCGTTCGTTTATGTCGTGTTCGAGGACGGCACCGATCTTTATTGGGCGCGCAGCCGCGTGCTCGAATATCTGAACTTCGCCGCGAAGCGTTTGCCGCAGGGAATAACGCCGTCGCTTGGACCCGACGCGACCGGCGTCGGCTGGACTTATCAGTATATTGTCCGTGGCGCGCAAATGACGCTGGCGGAACTTAGATCATTGCAAGATTGGACCATCCGTTACCAGCTCGCCAAGGCCGAGGGCGTGGCCGAGGTCGCGAGTGTCGGCGGCTTCGTGAAACAATACCAGGTCGTGGTCGATCCAAGGAAGCTCCAGGCGTACGGCCTGTCGTTGACGCAAATCCGCACGGCGATCACCGGCAGCAATCAGGACGTCGGCGGCCGGATCGTCGAGATGAGCGAGACCGAATACATGGTCCGCGGCCGCGGTTATCTGCGCAATGCCGGCGATATCGGCCAAATCGTGCTTAAGCAGCAAAATGGCGTGCCGGTTCTGCTGCGGGATGTCGCCCGCGTCGAACTCGGCCCGGACGAGCGGCGCGGCATCGCCGAATTCAACGGCGAAGGGGAGGTCGCGGGCGGCATCGCGCTCCAGCGCGACGGTCAGAACGCTCTCGATGTCATCACGGCGGTGAAACGGCGGATCGCGGAAATCGCGCCAGGCCTGCCGGAGGGCGTGTCGATCGAGCCGGTCTACGATCGCTCCGATCTGATCCTGCGGGCAATCGACACGCTGAAACGAACCCTTATCGAGGAAAGCCTCGTCGTCGCCGCCGTGTGCATTCTTTTTCTTCTCCATGTGCGTAGCGCGCTGGTCGCGATTTTGATGATGCCGGCCGGTGTGCTGATGGCCATGACGCTGTTGCATCTTCTGGGCCTCAGCTCGAACATCATGAGTCTGGGCGGCATCGCGATCGCCATGGGCGCCATGGTGGATGCCGCCATCGTCATGATCGAGAACGCGCATAAACGGCTTGAACAGGCGCCGCCGGGCGCATCACGGACAAGCGTGCTGATCGAGGCGGCGGTCGAGGTGGGACCGGCGCTGTTCTTCAGCCTCGCCGTGATCACGGTCTCGTTCCTGCCGATCTTCACGCTGGAGTCCCAGGAAGGCCGTCTGTTCAAACCGCTCGCGCTGACCAAGACCTTCGCCATGGGGGCGGGCGCCATCCTGTCGGTGACATTGGTGCCGGTGCTGATGCTGCTGTTCGTGCGCGGGCGGATTCTGCCGGAGCGGAAGAATCCGATCAACCGCGCGCTGATCTGG
>JAYVCG010000751.1:0-7346 GCA_043750075.1 Acetobacteraceae bacterium
GATTGCCTCCGTTGGACGCCGCTTTCCCACGGGCACCGAGGCATTGCGCGACACCTCGCTCCGTCTGGAAAGCGGTGACTTCCTGGCGCTTCTGGGTCCGTCTGGCTGTGGCAAATCGACTTTGCTGCGGTTGATCGCCGGGTTGGATCGTCCTGATTTAGGAACATTACGCTGGGATGCCGGAACCCCGCCGGTTCCAGGAGAAATCGGCTATGTCTTTCAGGACGCCACCCTCCTGCCCTGGGCTTCGGCGGAGGATAATGTTTGGCTTCCGTTACGGTTGCGCGGCGTCGGCCGGGAAGCCGCGTGGGCCGATGTCACAGCCGCCTTGCATCGTGTCGGACTGAACGGTTTCGAGACCGCCCGGCCCGCGCAACTCTCAGGGGGGATGCGGATGCGCGTGTCGATCGCACGCGCGCTGGTGACGAAACCCCGGCTGTTGCTGATGGACGAACCCTTTGCCTCGCTGGACGAATTCACCCGGCACCGGTTGCAGGACGATCTGCTGACGTTATGGCGGGACATTGGCTGCACGGTCGTGTTCGTCACGCACTCGATCTATGAGGCCGCGTTCCTGGCGCGGCGAATCGTTCTGATGACGCCACGGCCGGGCCGGATCAACCGGGAAATGCTTTCCACCTTGCCAGGCGATGGCGGCAAACGCCTGGACCCCGCTTACGCCGCTCTCGTCGCCGCTATTTCCCAGGCCATGGCCGCGGCGCTGAGCGTATGATCAGGCGTTGGTGCCTGGGTCTGCTGGTTTTGGTGTGGCCAGGACTGGCGGCGGCGTCCTGCGTGGTTCAAGCGCGCGCGGTGGTGCCGTTGGAGGTGATCGGCACGACGATCCTGGCGCCTGTGGCGGTGAACGGAGTCGCGGGACGTTTCGTGCTCGATACGGGCGCCGCGCGGACCGCCGTGACGCCGGAAGCAGTGGCGCGTTTCGGTCTGGTGCTGGATGAATGGACCGCGACCACGATGCGCGGTGTCGGAGGACTGGAACGCAGACGCAATGCTCTGCCGCGGTCGGTCACGTTGGGCGGTCTCGCGCTGCGGCGGCGGAGCGTGGCCCAGGATGCGACGTTGCGGGTGGTGACGCTGCCTCGGGGGGAAGTAGGGGGAAGGACGATCGACGGGCTTCTGGGCCGGGATTTCTTGTCGCTGTTCGATCTGGCGGTGGACCTGCCGCGCGGTGTGCTGACCTTGTATGAGGTGCGTGACTGTGGCGGGCGTTTCTTGCCTTGGACGGAGGATTACGTGTCCGTTGCGGTGGAGAATCCGGCGGAAAGCGCGCTGGTGATGCCGGTGGAACTGGATGGTGTCCGGTTGCGGGCATTGTTTGATACGGGGGCCAGTCAGACTCTGGTGGCGGCGCCTGGCATGGCGCGGCTCGGTCTGGGACTGGACCGTTTGCGTGACGATCCCAGTACTGTCGTCAGTGGCATGGGGCCGCGTACGGTGACGATGTGGCGGCATCGGTTCCGCGCGTTACGGATTGGCGAGGAGGTGTGGTCCGCGCCCGTGTTTCTCGTGGCGCCGATCGCGGTGAATCCGATCAGTGACATGCTGCTTGGGGCGGACTGGCTGAAGGGTCGGCGTGTGTGGCTCTCTTATGCGACTCGTCAGATTTTCATCACACGCTGAAAGCGGCGGCGGTTTCAGAAGAAACCGCCGCCGGATAATCATTTCGCACGGGCGGCGGTGATCGCTTCCCAGACCCGGCCCGGCGTCGCGGGCATATCGAAGTGACGGATGCCCAACGGGGCCAGGGCATCATTGACCGCGTTCATCACGGCGGCCATGGCGCCGACGGTGCCCGCCTCGCCGACACCCTTGGCGCCAAGCGGGTTCACCTTGGTCGGCACCTCCCGCGTGGCGAGGCGGAAATCGGGTAATTCACCGGCGCGCGGCATTTGATAGTCCATGAAAGACGCTGTCAGCATCTGGCCAGAATCCGGGTCGTGGACAATCAGCTCCCCCATCGCCTGGCCAATGCCCTGCACGACGCCGCCATGGATCTGGCCGCCAACGATCAGCGGGTTCAACACTTTCCCCAGTTCTTCGACCGCGGAATAGCGCACGACCTGGGTGACGCCGGTATCGGGATCGATTTCGACCTCGCAAATATGCGTGCCATTGGGGAAGGTGACGGCGGTGGGGATGAACTCACCACTTTCGGTCAGGCCGCCTTCCTCGCCGGGGGGGACGAAGTTTGGATCGAAGGAGGCACGGCCCACGCTGGCGACGTCGATGGAGCGGTCGGTGCCGGCGATGTGAAATTTCCCCTCGCGCAGTTCGATGTCCGCGACCGCGGTTTCCAGCAGGTCGGAGGCGAGTTTTTTCGCGCGCTCAATCACCTTGTCCACCGCCAGCATGACGGCGGAACCGCCGATGCACAGCGCGCCGGAGCCACCATTGCCCTTGCCGAACGGTAACTGGTCGGTGTCGCCCTGTTCATAGAGGATATTTTCCATTGGGATACCGAACCGTTCCGCGACGATCTGGCAGAACGTGGTTTCCAGCCCCTGGCCGACGGACATGGAGCCAGAGCGCAGGATCAGTTTACCATCCTCCGCGAAACGCAATGTGGACAGGTCCTTGGCGGGACGGAGGAAGGGACCGCCCGCGACCTCGATGCAATTGGTCAGGCCGATGCCGCGCAGTTTGCCGCGGGACGAAGCCTCGGCGCGGCGTTGTTCGAATGTGTCGAGATCGGCCATTTCGGCGGCCTTGATCATGTTGCCCTCGAACTCACCACAATCGTAGAGGAAGGTGAGGGCGGTCTTGTAGGGCATCGCTTCAGGCGGAATGAGGTTGATGCGGCGGAGTTCGTAGGGCAAGACACCAAGTTCGCGGGCGGCGACGTCGATCAGGCGTTCGATGGCATAGGTCGCCTCGGGCCGTCCGGCGCCGCGGTAGGCGGCGGTGGGGACGGTATGGGTCATGACGCCGCAGACCTCGGCGGAGATCGCGGGAATGATGTAGGTGCCCGCGATGCCACCGACATTGCCCACCGGCCAGCCGGAGCGGCCGGAACAATAGGCCCCCAGATTGGCGTTCCAGCGCAGTTTCAGCGCGGTGATCTTGTTGTTCGCGTCGAGACCGAGTTCCGCGATGATGGTCATTTCGCGGGCCTGTTCGTCGGTGAGGAAGCCTTCCGTGCGCTCGCTGATCCAGCGCACCGGACGGTTCAGCGCGCGCGCGGCCCATGCGACGAGGACGACTTCCTGCTGGACGCCGGATTTCATGCCGAAGGAGCCGCCGACATCGCCGGGCAGCACGCGGATATCGGTGGGCGGGATGTTAAAATTGCCGTTGGCCATGCCGTTGCGAAGATTGAACGGAGACTGGTTCGAGGCATGAACGACCATGCGTCCGTCGGGACCGATTTCCGCCCATGCGCCGCGGGGCTCCATGGTGTTGGCGGTGACGCGGGAAACGGTGAATTCCAGCTTTGTCACATGCGCGGCGGCTTTGAGGTTCGCCGCGGTCTTCTCGACGTCGCCGCGTTTCCAAAGATAGCCAATATTGTCGGGATATTCGTCCCAGACGGGCGGCGCGCCGGACGCCATGGCGGCGGCGACGGTGGTGACGAGAGGAAGTTCGCTGTAATCGACCGTCACGGCCTCGGCGGCTTCCAGGCCGGCGGCGCGGGTTTCGGCGATGACCAGCGCGACGGGTTCGCCGACGAAACGCACGCGGTCATGCGCCAGCAGCGGGCGGTCGGTTTTGGCGGACGGGCCGCCATCGGGGCGGGGAAAGCCGATGCCGCCGGGGATGGGGTTCACGTTGGTCAGATCGCCCGCGGCATAAACCGCGACGATGCCGGGCATGGCGCGCGCGGCGGTGATGTCGATGGCGGTGATGGTGGCATGGGCGTGGGGGGAGCGGACGAGGATGGCGTGCAGCATGCCGTCGCGGCGGGCATCGGCTGCGTAGTTGCCGCCGCCAGTCAGCAGGCGCTGATCCTCGCGGCGCGGGATGGAGCGGGATTCCAAGGTGCTCATGCGGCTTTATTCCTTTACGTCTGCATGCCCCAGCGGCGTACCGTGCGATTTTCCAGTGTACGGAAGATCACGTTTTCCACCAACAGGCCAATCATGATGATGGTGAGAAGACCGGCGAAAACCTCGGGGATATCCAGTTGATTTTTGCTTTCGAAGATGTACCAGCCCAATCCGCCCTTGCCGGAGGCGACGCCGAAGACGAGTTCGGCGGCGATGAGGGTGCGCCAGGCAAAAGCCCAGCCGATTTTGAGGCCGGAGAGGATGGAGGGGAAGGCGGCGGGGATAAGAATTTTCAGCACGAGGCGCAAGCCGGACAGGCCGTAGTTGCGGCCGACCATGCGTAACGTGTTGGAGACGCCGCGGAAGCCGGCATGGGTGTTGAGGGCGACGGCCCAGAGGACGGAGTGGACAAGCACGAACACGAGGCTGCCGAGACCGAGGCCGAACCAGATCAGCGCCAGTGGCAGCAGGGCGATGGCGGGCAGGGGGTTCAGCATCGCGGTCATGGATTCGAGGAAGTCGGTGCCGAGGCGGGTGGTGATCGCGAGCACGGTCAGGATACCGGCCAGGGTGACGCCGGTGGTAAAGCCGATGGCGAGCACCTGGAGGGACGTGAAAACGCGTTCCGGAAGAACACCGCTTTCCATGCCCTCGCGCCAGGCGCGGAATGTGTCGGTCAGGGTTGGAACCAGCAGGGGATTGTCGAGATGGCGGGCGTAGACTTCCCACAGCAACGCCATCAGGATCAACAAGCCGGTCTTGCGCGCCCAGCCTTGATTGTAGAGACGTTCAAAGACAGTAAGTTCTTTTTCGATGATGCCAAATTCGTCGGCGCCGCTGATCTCGCGGACGATTTCCGGACGGGTGATCACGTCAGACATGTTCGCCTTCCTCCACCGGATCGGTGAACAGCATGTTGTGGATGCGTTGTTCCAGCATCGCGACGTCGGCGGGGTGCGCGGAGGGGTCGAGGCTGTTCAGCTCGGCCTTCACCTGTCCGGGATGCGGCGTCATCAGCAGGATGCGGTTGCCGATCTTCACCGCCTCGGGGATCGAGTGCGTGACAAACAGCACGGTGAAGCGGGTTTCTTCCCAAAGGCCCAGGAGTTCATCCTGCATGCGCCGCCGGGTCAGCGCGTCCAGCGCGGCGAAGGGTTCGTCCATGAGCAAAATATCGGGTTCCATCGCCATGCCGCGGGCAATGGCGACGCGCTGTTTCATGCCACCGGACAGGGTGTGCGGGAAGGCGTCGGCGAAGCGGGTGAGATGCACTTTCTCGATATATTGCATGGCTTTTTCATCGGCGGCGCGGCCGCGCAGCTTGCCGGATGTTTCGAGCGCGAAGGCCACGTTCTGCCGCACGGTTTTCCAGGGCAGGAGTTGATCGAACTCCTGGAACACCATCATGCGGTCCGGGCCGGGCCGGGTAATGCGCTTGCCCTTCAGGGTGATTTCCCCCTCGGTGGGCGCCATGTAGCCGCCGACGGCCTTTAGCAACGTGGATTTTCCACACCCAGATGGGCCGAGCAGGATGAAACGATCCGACTGGCGGATGCTGAAATCCACGCGATAGGTCGCGGTGATCAGATGATCCCGCGTCTTGTAGCGAAGGGTGACGCCGCGCACATCCAGGAGCGGCGCGGATTCAATCTTGTCCAGCATGGTGTCCCGCGCATATGGCCGAGCCGCTTGTATATCGCCCCTGGGGGCTTGAGGCGAGGTGTCCTCCCGCTCCACACTGATTCAAACCTGGGGGGAACATGCCATGTCTGACTCGCTGCGCGCCATTCTACGCAACCACATGAAAGAAAAACTCGCCCGCGATGAGGTCGTGGCGTCGATGACGGTGCGGTTCGCTCGTTCGATCGAGATCGCGCAGGTCGCGAAAACCGCTGGATTCGACACGCTTTATGTGGATATGGAGCATAACACGCTGTCGATCGACACGGTTTGCCAGATCTGTATCTCGGCGCAACAAATCGGCATCACGCCGCTGGTCCGCGTGCCCGCCAACACGCCGGATTATATTTGCCGGGTGCTGGATGGCGGCGCGATGGGGGTGATCACGCCGCACATCCGCTCCGCCGCCGAGGCCCGCGCAATGGTCAAACTCGTCAAATTCCCTCCCCTGGGCGAACGTTCCGCCGGTGGAGCTTTGTCGCATTATCAGTATCGCAGCTTTCCGATCACCGAGACCAATGCCGCGATGAACGACGCGACCTCGCTGGTGGTGATGCTGGAAACCGTCGCGGCGCTGGAGAACGTGGAGGAAATCATCGCCACTGACGGCGTGGACATGCTGCTGGTGGGCAGCAACGATCTGTGCGGCGAGATGGGGATTTCGGGTCAGTACGACCATCCCCGGCTGGCCGCGGCGTTCGAGCGGGCAATCGCCGCGGCCAGGAAAGTGGGCAAGCATGTGGGCGTGGGCGGTGTCGCGGCGCGCGACGATCTGATGACGAAGTTCGTCCGGATGGGCGCGCGGTATGTCTCGACCGGAACGGATTTGTCGTTCCTGATCGCGGCCTGCGCCCAGAAGGCGAAATTCGTGCGCGACATCGCGGTTTAAAACACACCCAGTCCCATGATGCCGTCGGCGGCGTCGAAGTCGCCGACGATTTTTTTGCCGATCAGATCACGTAATGTCTCGGAGGCGCCACCACCGAGGGAGCCGTAGCGGGCGCCGCGGTAGAAGCGGGACACCGGGTATTCATCGGTGAAACCGAAGCCGCCATGCACCTGCACGGCCTCGGAGGTGACGCGGATCGCCATTTCGTTGCAAAAGATTTTCGCCGCCGCCGCCATGAACGGATCGGGGAACGGGTTGGCGGTCAGGCAGGCGCGGTAGAGCAGGCCGCGCGCCGCCTCGATATCCTTGAACATGTCGGCGAGTTTCCAGCGGATGCCCTGGAAGTCGGAGATGGGTTTGCCGAACACGGTGCGTTCGCGGACATAGTTGACGGCTTCGTCGAACGCGCCCTCGGCGAGACCGAGGGAGATGGAGGGATTGAGGCAACGCTGGGTGTTGAAGGCGGACAGCAGGCGGCGGAACCCATCCTCTTTGAGCACCAGGTTTTCCAGCGGCAGTTCGCAATCGTTGAACTGGATTTCATGCAGGTTTTCACCGCCCATGGTGTGGTAGGTGCCGGTGACCTCGAAGCCGGGCGTGCCGGCTTCGAGCAGGACGCAGCCAATGCCCTCCCGGCCCGGTTTGTTGTCGATGCGGCTGAAGACAATGAACATGCCGGCCTCGGGCGCGCGGCTGATCAGGGTCTTGGTGCCCTTGAGAATGATGCGGTCGCTGAGAACGCGGGTGTTGGTGCGGTAGTTCGCCACATCGGT
>JAYVCG010000752.1:0-6086 GCA_043750075.1 Acetobacteraceae bacterium
AAAATGTGGGTGCTGCGCCGCATTCTCAATCCGATGGGCACCACCGACGCCATGGAGTTCCTGCTGGACAAGCTGAAATACAGCAAGACCAACAACGAATTCTTCGACGCGATGAACACCTGACGCCTGACGGGGGACCATGGACGGCCTGTACGACGAGGACATCGTGCTGTGGTCGGAGCGTCAGGGCGCCCTGCTGCGCCGCCGCGCCAACGGGGAACTTGTGAACGACGCGGAACTGGATTGGTCCAACATCGCCGAGGAAGTCGAGGCCATGGGCCGCGCCGAGCAGGAGCAACTGACCAACCGGCTTGGCGTCCTGCTCGCGCATCTGCTGAAATGGCGGTTCCAGCCTGACCGGCGCGGCACTTCCTGGCGGTTGACCATTCTCGAACAGCGCCGCCGCGCGGAGCGGATCGTCGCGCGCAATCCCAGTCTGCGGCCACGTCTGGATGTGATCCTCGCGGAGGCGTATGGCGACGCGCTTCTGATCGCGGAGCGCGAGACGGCGCTTCCGCCGGAGACCTTTCCTGGGGTTTGCCCATGGACGGTCGAGGAAGCGCTGCGGGGCGATTTTACGCGTCAGGAAGCGTGAATTTTCCGGCCTGGATGAGGGCATGACCCCTCCCAAACCCGCCCTTGACGCCCCGCCGCCCGGATGGGCAATTGCGGAAAACTCCCGCCTCGTCTCCCTGAAGGACAAGACATGACCGATTTCGTGATACCCGCGCCCGCCGTCACCGCTGTCCCCGTCGCCGGCGGCGGCGCTTTTCCCGTCCGCCGCGTCTTCTGCGTCGGCCGCAACTACGCCGGGCACGCGCGCGAGATGGGCAGCGATCCGGACCGTGAGCCGCCGTTCTTCTTCATGAAACCCGCCGACGCGCTGCTGATGAACGACGCCGACATGCCGTATCCGCCGCAAAGCAAGGATCTGCACCACGAGATGGAACTGGTTGTCGCCCTGGCCGAGGGCGGCGTCGATATCGCCGAGGCCGATGCGCTGCGCCATGTCTGGGGCTATGCCGCCGGACTCGACATGACCCGTCGCGATTTGCAGAACGCCGCCAAGAAGGAAGGCAAGCCCTGGGACATGGGCAAGGGTTTTGACCACTCCGCGCCAATCGGGCTGATGGTGCCCGCCGCGAAGGCCGGTCATCCCGCCACCGGCCTGATCGAGTTGAAGATCAATGGCAAGGTCCGCCAGACCTCCGACCTGTCGAAAATGATCTGGAACATTCCGGAGACGATTTCTTACCTGTCGCGCCTCGTGCGGCTGGCGCCCGGCGATCTGATCTATACCGGCACGCCGGAGAACGTCGCCGCCGTGCAGCGCGGCGATCTGCTCGAAGGTGTTGTCGCGGGCGTGGGCACGGTGCGGACACGCATCGTCTGATGTCCCTTCAATCGCTGCGGGTCGTGACCTGGAACATCAATTCGCTCCGGTTACGGCTCGGTCTTTTGAAGGATCTGGTGGCGGCGCTTGATCCCGATGTGATCTGTCTTCAGGAAACCAAGGTTCCTGACATATTGTTCCCGGTCGATGGGCCGCCCGCTTTGGGTTATCCGCATGTCGCGTATCGTGGCATGAAAGGATATAACGGCGTCGCGATTCTGTCCCGATTACCGTTGAAGCCGTTGGATTTCGCGCCTGACTGGTGTACCAAGGGCGATTGCCGCCACATCGCGGTCGAGGTGGAAACGCCTTCTGGCCCGATCGAATTGCATGATTTTTATGTGCCTGCCGGTGGTGATGTGCCGGACCGGGTGGAAAACCCGAAATATGGTCACAAGCTGGATTTCATCGCCGAGACAGGCACATGGTTCGCCGCGCGCACCAACCTTCAACGCGCCATTCTCGTGGGTGATCTGAACATCGCGCCGTTGGAGCATGATGTCTGGAGTCACAGGCAGCTTCAGGATGTCGTCAGTCACACGGCGCCGGAGATCGAGGGGTTGAATGCCTGGATGAATGCCGGGTTCATTGATGCGCTGCGTCATTTCGTGCCGCATGACGAAAAACTTTACACGTGGTGGTCCTATCGTAATCGTGACTGGCGTGTTTCCAACCGCGGACGCCGGCTGGATCATGTGTGGGTGACGCCGGATTTGAAGGACTCGTTGCACGCGCATACAATTCTGACGGATGCGCGGGATTGGCCGCGTGGGTCCGATCATGTGCCGGTGTGTGTGGAGTTGCGGTTGTAGGGTTTACGTGGGTCGTTGCCCCACACCCCACCAGGAGGCTTTACCTCCTGGATCTCCACCAAAGGCAACAGCCTTTGGAAACCATTTACTCACCAGCCGGTATTTTAGTCTGCGAATTTACCTTAAATATGTAGACTATAACAGGAAATATCCAAAGCGGTGTGCAGCCTAAAATACAGACTACTGACTAATGGAGTGGGTCCAGGGGCCAGGTCCCTGGCGGAGCCCAGGACTTTCTTTTTTCAACCGATTGCCCTTCTACTCGCCACGGGATAGGGCTGGTGGAACGTTCCCTCCGACCAAGGACATACCGACATGCTGAGATTGCTCGCGTTCGCCGCGGCGCTGATGACCGGCATTGGCGGCGCCAATGCCGCGATGCTCGATACCGTGCGCCAGAAAGGCAACGTCACCTGCGGCGTGAACGTGGGGCTTGGCGGCTTCTCCATGCCCGACAGCACAGGTATCTGGAAAGGACTGGATGTCGATGTTTGCCGCGCCGTCGCGGCGGCGGTGTTCGGCGACGCCTCCAAGGTCCGCTACGTGCCAACCACGGGCACCAGCCGCTTCGCCGCCTTGCAATCAGGGGAAATTGATATCCTGTCGCGCAACACCACTCTGACCCTGGTGCGCGACACCACCATTGGCCTGCGCATGGTGGGCGTGAATTTCTACGACGGCCAGGGTTTCCTGATGCGCAAGACGGTGAAGGCGGCGAACCTCAAGGAACTCGCGGGCGCCACCATCTGCATGCTGCAAGGCTCCACCCACGAAATGAACCTCGCCGACTGGATGAAACAACACAACATCCAGTTTCAGATCGTGCTGCTGGACACCACCGACGTGCTGATCAAGGCCCTGCTGTCAGGACGCTGCGATGTGGCGTCCTCGGACAGTTCCAACCTCGCCTCGATCCGCGGCGCCGGCGTGCCCAACCCGGATGAGTTCATGATCCTGCCAGATCGCATCAGCAAGGAACCGCTTGGCCCGATGGTGCGCCGCGCCGACGATCAGTGGCTGGACATCGTGCGCTGGTCCATGATGGCGATGCTGGAAGCCGAGGAAGCTGGCGTCACCTCCGCCAACGCCGAGGAGATGCTGGCGAAATCCACCAATCCGACCGTGCAGCGCCTCCTCGGCAAAACCGGCGACTTCGGCAAGCTCATGGGACTAGACAACGCCTGGGCTTATCACATCATCAGACAGGTCGGGAATTATGGGGAGAGTTATGAACGCACCGTGGGCAAGGGCAGCTCGCTGAAACTGGAACGCGGACCGAACGCGCTGTGGACCCAGGGCGGAATGATGTACGCCATTCCGTTCCGGTGACGGCGGCCCGCCGGTTGTAACGGCCCGTTAAAGTGGCTGGCCGCTCCGCGCTGCTCGCCCCCTTCCAGGTCCGCAATTTCCGCCTGCAGTTTCCGGCGGACATGGCGACCTCGTGGGGGATCGAGATGGAGGTACTGATCCTTGGCTGGTACATCCTGGCCGAGACGGGCTCCGTCTTTCTGCTGACCCTGTATGGATCGTTACAATACACCGGCACCCTGGTGGCGCCAGTGGTCGGCATGGCCGGAGACCAGTTTGGGCACCGGAACGTGTTGTGCGCGATGCGCGCCTCCTACGCTGTACTGGCGGCGGTCATCGGAGTGATGGCGTTCACCAACACTCTGAACCCTGTCTTCGTGCTGCTGCTCGCGGCGGTGAATGGCATCGTCCGGCCTTCCGATCTGGCCATGCGCAACGCGCTGGTCGCCGATATCATGCCGAATGAGCAACTGATGGCGGCGATGGGCGTCTCCCGCACCACCTCCGATTCGGCGCGCATCTTCGGATCGCTGGCGGGTGCGTCGCTGCTGGCGTTCCTGGGGATCGCCCAGGCCTATGTGGTGGTGGTGGTGTTTTACCTCATTGGGCTTGGGCTGACCGCGATGGTCACGCACGCGAAACCCGGTGCCCCCGCCACCGGCCGCGGCGGACTGGCGTTCCTGCGCGAGGTCCAGGACGGCATGACTTATGTCTGGCGCACCCCCAACGTTCACGCCGGGATGTGGCTGGCGTTCCTGGTCAATTTGCTGGCTTTTCCCATGACCAGCGGGCTGCTGCCCTACGTGGCCAGGGAAGTTTACCACATTGGTCAGACCGGGCTTGGCTCCCTGGTCGCCAGTTTCGCCACTGGCGCGCTGTTGGGATCGCTGATCACTGGCGCGATCGGCGCCGCGTTCCGGCCCGCGCGCATGATGATGGTTTTCGCCACCGCCTGGTTCATCGCGGTCCTGGTGTTCGCGCAAATGCCCGATCCCTTCAGCGGCCGCATCAGCCTGATGCTGGCCGGACTGTCGCAAAGCCTCAGCATGGTCCCTCTTGCCACCATGCTGCTGCAAACCGCCGGGGCGCGATATCGCGGCCGGGTCATGGGTGTGCGCATGCTGGCGATCTACGGTCTGCCGATTGGGCTGCTGACCTCCGGCGTGCTGATCCCATGGATTGGCTTCCGCGCCACCGCGTCGCTGTACTGCGTGCTGGGGCTCGTGCTGATGGGCGTGATCGGCCTCTGGTGGCGATCGGCGCTCTGGCCGCTCCACGCCACCGGCAACCAGCGATAAATGGTCTCGAACAATGGATGGTTTCCAAAGGCCACCGCCTTTGGTGGAGGTCCAGGAGGCAAAGCCTCCTGGTGGGGTTTGGGGCAAAGCCCCATTGCCTTCCCACGACAAGACAGCTTGCGCATGCTGATCGCGGTGCCACACTGCGCGATAAATCCACAGGGAGAGTTCTTCATGCGCCGTCTCATCGCCTTGCTGGCTTTGCTCATTACCCCCCTGAGCGCGAATGCCGCGGACAAAATCAGTTTCGGCCTCGACTGGAAAGCCGAGGCCGAATACGGCGGCTATTACCAGGCCGCCGCCAACGGCACCTATGCCCGTTACGGGCTGGAGGTCACGATCCAGCAGGGCGGCCCGCAGGTGAACCACACACAATTGTTGCTGGCGGGACGCCTGGACTTCAACATCTGTTCCAATTCGTTTCTGGCGCTGAATTTCGTCAAGGAGAACATTCCGTTCCGTGCCGTCGCGGCGATGTTCCAGAAAGACCCGTCCGTGCTGATCGCCCATCCCGGCCAGGGCAATGACAGCTTCCCGTCGTTGAAGGGAAAACCAATCCTGATCAGTGCCGATACGCGCATCGGCTGGTGGAATTTCCTCAAGGTCAAATTCAGCTACAGCGATTCGCAGATCAGGCCTTACACCTTCAATCTCGCCCCCTTCCTCGCCGACAAAAAAGCCATCCAGCAAGGCTTCCTGGGCTCGGAGCCGTTCTCGATCAAGGAAGCCGCCGGGTTCGAGCCCGTGGTGATGCTGGTCGCCGACGCGGGGTTTTCCGGTTACGCCAGCCTGATCGCCGTGTCTGACAAGAACATCAAGGACCGCGCCGATCTGGTGAAACGCTTCGTCGATGCCTCGCTTGAGGGCTGGTACTCGTATTTGTACGGCGATCCCACACCAGGCAACGCGCTGATCCTGAAAGAAAACCCCGAAATGACCCAGCGTCTGATTGATTACGGGCAGGAAGCGTTGAAGAAACACGGCATCCTCGATTCGGGCGACGCGCTCGCCGCGGGTATCGGCGCCATGACCGACGCGCGCTGGCTCGCCTTCTACGCGGCGGTGCGGGACGAGGGGCTGTATCCCGCCGGTCTCGATGTGGCCAAAGCGTATACGTTGGAGTTCATCAACAGGAAAATCGGCATGGAACTGAAACGCTGACAGCACCGTGCTGACGATTGCCTCCGTTGGACGCCGCTTTCCCACGGGCACCGAGGCATTGCGCGACACCTCGCTCCGTCTGGAAAGCGGTGACTTCCTGGCGCTTCTGGGTCC
>JAYVCG010000753.1:0-3160 GCA_043750075.1 Acetobacteraceae bacterium
GCCAGCACCACGCCCGCGCCAGGATTATGCCCGCCATCCAGCCAAAGCTCCCAGTCCGGCGGCAGGCGCGCGGCGAGACGCCCGGTCAGGCGTTGCAGCCGCGCGGGCCACTCGGCGGAGGCAATGCCGCGCGCGATGGCCGCGTCCGGAATACCCAGACCCGCCGCCCGCAGCGCCGCGATCGCGATCCCGGCATTGTCGAACTGGTGCGGTCCGGGCAGGGATGGCGAAGGCAGATCAATGCCGCCTTTGTCATCAGAGAAACGAAATCCGGCCGCGCGCGTCGCGATCGACCAGTCGCGGCCGCGTTTCAGCAAAGGCGTGCCCATGCGCCGCGCTTCCGCGTCCAGGACAGCGTGAACTTCCTCCGGCTGCGCGCCAACGGCCAGGGGCACGCCCGGTTTCATGATCCCGGCTTTCTCACGCGCGATCGCCTCCAGCGTGGGACCGAGCAATTCGCGGTGATCGAGGGAAATCGAAGTGATCGCGCAGGCAACCGGAGGCGGAATGACATTGGTGGCGTCGCCGCGCCCGCCCAGTCCTACTTCGAGGAGGCAGAGGTCGGCGGGGGTGGCGGCGAACAGGTGAAAGGCCGCCGCCGTGATGACCTCGAACACCGTGATCGGCGCGCTGCCGTTGACGCGTTCGATCTGCTCCATCGCCGCGGTCAGGGCATCATCCGAAACAAGTTCGCCCGCGACACGAATGCGTTCGTTGAACCGCACCAGATGCGGGGAGGTATAGACGTGGACCCGCAGGCCCGCCGCTTCCCCCATCGCGCGCAGGAAAGCGCAGGTGCTGCCCTTGCCGTTGGTGCCCGCCACATGGATGACGGGCGGCAGGCGCTGTTCAGGATGTCCGAGTTTCGCCAGCAGATCGCGCAGCCGGTCCAGACTGAGATCGATCAGCCGCGGATGCAGTCCGTGCAGCCGCGCGACGATGCCATCGATTCGTTTGCTCATGCCGCCTCCGCCGGAACCTCCACTGGCAAATCCTTAATTCTCAACAACGCGATCACCTGAGCCAGCATCTCCCGCATCGCGGTGCGTTTCACCACCATGTCGATGATGCCATGCTTCAACAGATATTCCGCGCGCTGGAAGCCCTCGGGCAACGTTTCGCGCACGGTCTGTTCGATCACCCGCGCCCCGGCGAAACCGATCAGCGCGCCCGGCTCGGCGATGTGGATGTCGCCCAGCATGGCGAAGGAGGCGGTGACGCCGCCGGTGGTGGGGTCGGTCATGACGACGATGAACGGCAGACCGGCATCTTTCACCAGCCGTGTCGCGATGATGGTGCGCGGCATTTGCATCAGGCTGACCGCGCCTTCCTGCATCCGCGCGCCGCCCGAGGCGGTGAACAGGATCAACGGCGCCTGTTGCAGCACCGCGAGACGGGCGGCGGCGACAATCGCCTCGCCCACGCCGGCACCCATGGAGCCGCCGATGAACGCGAACTCCATCGCCGCGGCGACGGCGCTCTGGCCCATGATCGTGCCATGGCCGACGATGACGGCGTCGTCGAGATGGGTTTTGTCGCGCGCTTCCTTCAACCGGTCGGAATAGCGTTTGGTGTCGCGGAACTTCAGCGGATCGGCGACGGGTTTGGGCAGTTCGATGCGGGTGAACGCGTCCTTGTCGAAGGTCCATTCCAGCCGCTCGGTGGCGCTGACGCGCATGTGATGGCCGCAATGGGGGCAGACGCGCAGATTGGTCAGCAGATCCTTGGTGAAGATCATCCGCTCGCAGCCCGTGCATTGGCTCCAGAGATTGTCCGGCACGTCGCGGCGGGTGAACAGGCCGCGGATGCGCGGGCGGATGACTTCGGTGAGCCAGCTCATGCGGGGAAACCTCGTGTCAGGGGATCGTGCGAGTGGCGCCGTCCGCTTTGATACGGAGGGCACTGAGGTCTCGAAGGACGCGGAGAGTGCCCCCTGGCATTCTCTCCGTGTCCTCGGGGCACTCCGGTGTCCTCCGCGCCAAAGCGGACCGCGCCACCGGGAAAGCGTGTGGTACTGGGCTCACCCCGGCAGTTCCAGCACGTTCTTCGCCAGGATGTTGCGCTGGATCTCGTTCGACCCGGCATAGATGCTGGCGGGCCGGGATTGCAGGAACAGCCCGGTGGGGTTGAGTTCCTGGTTGCCTTCCATCGGTCCCAGGCCGCCGCCGTATTCTCCGGCGATGTCGAGCATGGTTTCGGTGATGCGCTGGAACAACTCCGTCTGATGCACTTTCAGCATCGAGACATCCTGGCCAAGCGGCTCGCGCCGGCGCACCTTCTCGACGAAGGTTTCATACAGATCCTTGTGGTCTTCCAGATCGAGCCGGTGGCGGGTGAAGCGGTCCTGGAAATCGTCGTCCTCCCACACGCCCATCCGTTCCGCCAGCAGCTTCAGCCGTTTCAGCGCGTAGGCGGCCTGACGCGGGGAGCCGGAGCCGATGCGCTCGAACCCCAGCAAAGTCTTGGCCATCGTCCAGCCTTTGTTGATGTCGCCGACGATGTTGTCTTTCGGCACGCGCACGTTGTCGAAGAAGGTTTCACAGAACTCATCCGCCATGTCGATGTTGGTGATCGGGCGGACGGTGATGCCGGGTGTGTCCATGGGCACCAGCAGGAAGCTGATGCCTTCTTGTTTCTTCGCCTTGGTGTCGGTGCGGACCAGGAGGAAAATCCAGTTGGCGTCCATCGCCAGAGAGGTCCAGATTTTTTGTCCGTTCACCACCCAGTGGTCCCCATCGAGAACGGCGGACGTGCGCAGCGAGGCCAGATCGGACCCGGCGTTGGGCTCGCTGTAGCCCTGGCACCAGATATGCTCGCCGGAGCGGATTTTCGGCAGGAAGTTCTGTTGCTGATCGGGACGGCCGAAGCGGATCAGTAGCGGGCCGATCATGGTCATGCCCATGTCGTTCAGCCGCGCGCAGCCGTGGCGTTCCTTTTCCTCCAGAAAGATGAGTTGCTTGCTGGCGGAGATGCCCATGCCGCCGAATTCCGCCGGCCAGTTCGGGCAGAGCCAGCCCTTTTCGGCCAGCTTCATGTACCAGGGTTTGTTCTCGTTGAAGTGCAGGCGCCGGGGCGGGTCGCGCAGTTCGGGGGGGTAATTGTCCTCGATCCAGGCGCGGACATGGGCGCGGAACGCGTCGTCCGAGAGTTGGTCGAGGTC
>JAYVCG010000754.1:0-4164 GCA_043750075.1 Acetobacteraceae bacterium
CCTGCCCGTTCTGGCGCTGCACGTCTCGGGCCTGCCCGTGGACGAGGCACGCGCCCTGACCGCCACCATCCCCGGCGTCCTCTGGGCTCCCGAGGCGAAGAACGCCCGCCTGGTCTGGGAGCACCGCGCCGGAGCCTCGCCGCTGGTGACGGGCATGAACATGTTCGTGCGGTTCGACCTGGCGCGGGCGGACCTGGCCGCGGCGGTGCGCAAAGTGCGGGTCGTGGATGAACTGAGCACGCGCGCGGTGAAAAGCCGGCTGTCGCTTCTGGTCGCGCGGGCCGATGAGCAACGGGCGCCGGTGTATTTCTCGGACGACACGCTGACCGTGACCGCGCGCGCTCTGCCCGGCCCGTATCTGGCGGTGTTCAACCTGACCGCCACGGGAACCGTGCAGATGTTGTATCCGCGGCCGGGTGACGCGCCGATCGCCTGGCCCTCGGCGGGCGTCACCGTGCTGCGGATGCGGGTGGAGCCGGATTACGGCGGCGATCATGTGATCGCGGTGGCGGGCGCCCGCCCGTTTGGCGCCTTGCTCGCCACGCTGAACGCCCTGAACGGCCGGACCGAGCCCCAGGCCGCGCGCGAGGCCGTGCTGGCCGCGCTGGCGGCCGACCCGGCGGCGGAGGTCGCGGTCGCCGCGCTGTTCACCGCCGACCGGTCCCGCGCCTGCGATCCGGAAATCATCCGCGATGCCGCCATGGCGGAAAAATGTCCAGGAGTGGCGAAATGATGCGCTTTTTGTGCGTGGCCCTGATGTTACTGACCATCACGCGGGCATGGGCGCAGGATGAGGCGGCCTGGCGGGACGTGTTCGTGGGCGCGGAACGGATGGACACCACGCGTATCATTGGCGGGCGGGTGGCGCCGGAGGGGAGTTTCCCCGCCGCCGTGCAACTCGGCCTGACCATCCGCCGCCCGCCGCCAGGGGTCGAGGCGCGCGAGGGCCTCGCCTGCGGGGCCAGCGTGATCGCGCCGCTCTGGGCTTTGACGGCGGCGCATTGCCTCGCGAACATGTCCCCTGAGCAGGTCATCCTGCGCGGCGGCACCACCCTGCTTGGCAGCGGCGGCAAGCGCGTGCCGGCCCGGCGGCTGATCGTCCACGAGAATTACCGTGTCGCCGGCAGTCTGAACGACATCGCGCTGATCGAACTGAGCGAGCCGCTCAACCTGCCCGCCGTGACGCTGCCCGATGCATCTCTCGCCAGCGAGGTGCTCACGCCGCGGCGCGGGGGGGCGGTGGTGGTCGGCTGGGGCAACACGCGCTCCGCCGAGGGGGGCGCCAACGCGATCTCACCGCGGCTGTTGCAAGTGCAGATCGACATGCTGCCGGCGGCGGTATGCCAGCGCGGTTATCCGGGGATGCCCACGAATGGCAGCCAGTTCTGCGCGGGCGTGGTGGATCGTTGCCCGGCCGAGGGCGCCTGCCCCGACAGTTGCCAGGGCGACAGCGGCGGGCCGCTGTTCGTGGCGCACGCGACCGGCGTGGTACAGGGCGGCGTGGTCAGCTATGGCAATGGCTGCGGCATGATGGGACGGCCTGGCATGTATACCTCGGTGGCGTATCACGCGGCCTGGATCAAACGCCATGTGCCGGAAGCCAACTTCGCCCGCGGCACACCGGCTTTCTCGCCGGTGACGGCCACACTGGTCTCGGCGGCGGGCCCGCCTCCGGTCCCGGTGCAACCGGCGCTGCGCCCGATGGTGACGCTGTCGCTGCCGGGCGGGACAACGGTGAAATCCGGCACGGCGCTGACGGTGCGGCTGGTGAGCAACGTGCCCGGACGGCTGCTGCTGTTCAACGAGAACGCCGCCGGTCAGGGCGCTTTGGTGATGCCGAACACACTGAGCCGGGAGCAGGGCATGGGCCGGGAGCAGATACGCGCCTCGGTGCCCATGCTGGTGCCCGATTCGCTGGATGGGTACGACCTGGCGGCGGCGCCCCCCATCGGCCGCCAGCGGCTGGTGGCCGTGGTGGTGCCCGCCGGCGCACGGGGGCTGGAGCCACTGCTGGCGCCCTACCTGGCCGGCAAGACAATCCCCGACATCCGCGCCTGGGCCGCCGCCTTGTCGGCGAAACTGCCGGGCGGATACGTGGCTTTGGGTGAGGCGGGCTATGAAATCGTGCCATGAAACCGTGCCATGACGGGGGTGAGCCACCCGCCGTGGCCGGCCCTGTCCTGAACGCGCCCGCTGCTGATGGCGCTGTCGCTCGCGGTGCCATCGCTCGTGGTGTCTGTGCTCCACGGCATCGGTGCCGCGGTCAGGACGTGCGATGAAGAACGGGTGGCCAGACATCCCGCGCGCTTTTTCAGGAAACCAGGGGGAACCATGAGGTCGTTTCGTGTTACGATGTACGTGCTGTTGCTGGTGTGCGCCGGATGCACGGCGGACACGCCACCGCTTCAGGGGCAGGGCGGTCTGACGTTCTTCGACTCGGATTCGTTCGACAGCCAGCTTTCCACGCGGCTTGGCGGGGAGAACGCCCAGGTGACGGTGGCGACGATGGGGCCGGTGACGTTGAACGACATGCCGAAACGGTTGAACGCGTGGCTCGCCGCCGTCAGCGACAGGGGCGGGCAGGTGGTGGTGGTGAACGCGGGCAATACCGATCCTGGCACCGGGCAGCCGCGGTTTCTGGGGGCGATCGTCGCCACCATTGGTCAGGCCTTCGTGGAGGGCATGATCGCCCTGGTGCGCGAACGCCGTCTGTATGGCCCGGCGAAAGCCTATGACGCGACCCTGGTGATCGCGCCGGACAGTGGCCAGATCCAGCAGGTCCATTTCACACGCAAAGGAGCATGAGATGCATCGCAGAATGTTGTTGGGCGCTTCCCTCCTGGCCCTGGCCGCGCCGGCCCGCGCGGGGGAGCGCTGGTCTTTGGTGACGGCGGCGCGCGCCGAGGAGCGCTGGCTGCTGGTGACGCCCGAGGAAGTGCGGCTCGACCGCGCGGCGCCGCCACCGGTCAAGACCCGCGGCCTGACGCCCGCGGGGGCGCCGGAGATCCTGGTGGATCAGCCGGACGCGGGCAAACCGTTGCACGCGCCGCTGACTTTCCGGGTGCGCTTCAACCCGGCGGCGGGGGCCGCGATCAATCCCGGCAGTTTCCGTGCCACCTATGGCGCGATGGGGTTGGACATCACCAGCCGTCTGTTGCAGCACGCGCGCATGACCGGACAGGTGCTGGCGGCGGAGAACGTGGACATCTCGTCCGGCACGCACATGGTCACGCTGTCGATCGCCGACACGGCCGGACGGACGGGCAGCCGGACGTTCCGCTTCACGGTAGGGTAATCCCTGGGGGGTAAGCTCCGGACGTGGCGGACCGGAGATCAGACCGGCACCGCCTCCACCGCCCGCACGCAGCGCGCCATGGCGCCGGTGGGGGAAAAGACGACCGGGATTTCTCCCTGACGGCAGGCGTCCGTGGTGGGGTTCCCTGACGCAAAGGTACGTAAAACGACAGATGATTTGCCAAAACCTCCATAGAATCAGATTGTTAACCGAGGTTCGGAGCCCCAGTTTGGCGGCCCTGTTTGGGGGTCAATTTTGCGAGGCGGGCGTCCAATCGAATCGGGGAGGCTCTGCTCGTTCGGTGGCACTGGCATGACGGCTTGAAATTGGGCCTCTGGACGGCGATCAGAAGCTGCCTGTGGCACATCCAGGCGGCAAAATACCCACCCACGGCGGATTAGACGGCGCCGATCGTAGACGGGAATGCCGTTAGCCAGTCCATGTCGCTCTACGTAACTTTGCCTAAAAGAACCCCGCGATGCGCGTTCGGGCTGGCGAAATGCGCGTCGATGGCCTGACGCATGGCCGCGGCCAGTCCGGCGGGCAGGAAATCATCCACTATCGCGACGGGGGCGGGACGCGAGACCGGCGGCGCGTCAGGGTCTGGTGCGCCAGGCACGATGATTTCAACCAACGAAATCGCCCTTCCATCCAACAGTGTCACCGTGTCATGCCACGCTGTTCCTGGCGGAAGGCCAGACCGGCACGGAACAGGCGGCGCGGATCAAACACTACATGTCGTACATCAAATACCATACGCCAGACAGCACGCGTGTGGCTAGCTCGTGATCTGTCCGGTTTTCGTAGCTCGTGAAGTGTCCGGTCGTATGGGCCTCCAGGAATGGAGGATTTCATGGACCGGGCGCGCA
>JAYVCG010000755.1:0-6496 GCA_043750075.1 Acetobacteraceae bacterium
GCGGTCAATCTCGGCACGCGCGGCCCTGACGCGGCGCGGCATTATCTGGAGTATTGCAACCATCCGCATGGGACGGCGCTGTCCGATCTTCGCCGCGCCCATGGAAGGGAAGCCCCGCACAATGTGCAATTCTGGTGTCTGGGCAATGAAATGGACGGTCCGTGGCAGATGTTCGCCCGGACGGCCGAGGATTACGGGCGTCTTGCCGCCGAAACCGCGAAGATGATGAAATGGATCGATCCTTCCATTGAACTCGCCGTCTGCGGATCGTCAGGCCGCGACATGCCGACGTTTGGCGCCTGGGAACGCACGGTGCTGACGCATTGTTTCGATCATGTCGAATACATTTCCCTGCATACCTATCTGAACAATTACGCGGGCGATGTTCCGGCGTTCCTTGCCTCCTCCGATCTGATGGACGGGTTCATCGAGGAAGTCGTCGCCATCGCCGACTCGGTGGCCGCCGAACGCCGGTCGGCCAAACGCATCATGCTGAGCTTCGATGAATGGAATGTCTGGTATCGCACCCGGCGCCACCGTGAGGAACGCACGCTGCCCGGCTGGCCGGTGGCGCCGCCGATCCTGGAGGAAGTCTACACGATGGCGGACGCGCTGGCGTTCGGTGGCGCCTGCATCGCGTTGCTGAACCACGCTGACCGGGTCAAGGTGGCCTGCCTCGCGCAACTGGTGAACGTCATCGCGCCCATCATGACCGAGGATGGCGGCCCGGCCTGGCGCCAGACCATTTTTTATCCATTCGCGCAGATGAGCCATTTCGGCCGCGGCCAGGTGCTGCGCGCGGTAATCGACAGCCCCACCTACGATGCGTCGTATTTCGATCCGCGCGGCGATCGGGATTTGTATTTCCCGATCACGGCGCCGTATCTGAAACTGGCCGCGGTGCGGGATCGCAATGGCGGTCTGACCGTGTTCGCGCTGAACCGTCACCTGACCGAACCGATGCCATTGACCGTCATGATGCACGGTCTGGGCGTTCAGGCGATCCGCGCGGCGCGAACGCTGCATCATCCCGATCTGAACGCGGCCAACACGCGCGATGCGCCGGACACCGTGCGGCCCATGCCTCTGGAGAACGTCAGCCTCGCCGGGGACACCATGCGGGCGATGCTGCCGCCCGCGTCATGGAACGTGTTGCGCATGGGCTGAGGCAACAACCAACATGGATGGTTTCCAAAGGCGAGCCTTTGGCGGAGGTCCAGGAGGCAGCGCCTCCTGGCGGGGCCGTGGGGCAACGCCCCGCGTTTTTTCAAGACGCCAGCCGCCGGGACAATCGGCGCCACGCCTCATCGTTGTGTTGAACACGCTTCGTCCCGGCGGTAAGTGCCAATGCCATGAGCCACGCCCACCGTCAGATCGAGGTGCATTTCCAGCACGGCAAGCGCCTGCATGGGGCCGGACGGCTGGCCGAAGCCGGGCAGGTCTATCAACAGGTGCTTGCCGCCGCTCCCGCGCACGCGGAGGCGCTGGACATGATGGGCGTGCTGCTGCTGCAAACGGGCCAGCCCGCCCAGGGACTGGGGTGGATCGAGGGAGCGATCGGGATCAGGGCGGCGCCGGATTTCCACGTTCATCGCGCCCATGCGCTACTGGCTCTGGGCCGCGCGGCGGAGGCGGTGATGGCGAGCCGCGAGGCGCTCCGCCTGAAACGCGGCCATGCCGAGGCGCATCAGGCTCTGGGCCATGCGCTAACCGATACCGGCGACCCTGAAGGGGCGATGCGGGCGTATCAGGATGCCGCGCGGTTAAAGCCCGATCTGCCAGACCTGCTGAACAACCTCGGCACCGCGCAGCATCACGCCCACCGGCTGGAGGACGCGGCCCGCACTCTGAACCGCGCCCTGGCCCGCGATCCGGGGGATGCCGGCATTCTGATCAACCTCTCCAACGTCCTCAAGGATCTGGGCCGGTTCGCGGAGGCGGAAACACGCATGACCGCGGCGCTGCGTCTGACGCCAGGCGACCCGCGCGCGTTGTACAACCACGGTCTGCTGATGCTGCTTCTGGGACGGTTCGCGGCGGGCTGGCCTGGATGGGAACACCGCTTCCGCGCCGGCGCGATCCCGGACCGTGGGTTGGGCAAACCCGTCTGGCGCGGCGAGAGGCTGGAAGGCCGAACGCTGCTGATCCATGCCGAGCAGGGCCTCGGCGACACGATCCAGTTCTGCCGGTATCCGTTTCCCTCGGACGGGACCGTGGTGTTCGAGGTGCAGCCGCGCATCGCCCGCCTGATCGCCAGCCGCCTGGACGCGCCGCGCATCGTTCCCGTGGGCGATCCCTTGCCGGATTTCGATCTGACCTGCCCGTTGATGAGTTTGCCCGCGATTCTCGGCACGACAGAGCGGACCATCCCGGACACCGTGCCTTATCTGTCCGCCGAACCGGAGCGTATCGCCCTCTGGCGATCCCGTCTTGGCACGCAAGGGTTCCGTGTCGGCATCGCCTGGCAGGGCAATCCCTCCCGCCGCGAGGACACTGGCCGGTCGATCTCCCTGTCCCACTACATGCTCTTGGCCAGTGTGTCGGGCGTGCGTTTGATCAGTCTGCAAAAAGACACCAGCGTCGAACAACTCTCCGCTACCCGGACCATCGAGACCCCGGCCATCGCGACCCTGGCCATCGAGACCCTGAGTGAAACTTTCGACTCTGGCCCGGATGGTTTTCTCGACACGGCGGCGGTGATGATGAACCTCGATCTGGTGATTACTTCAGACACCGCCATCGCCCATCTGGCCGGCGCCCTGGGCCGCCCGGTCTGGGTGGCCCTGCGCGCGGTGCCCGACTGGCGCTGGATGCTGGAGCGGGCGGACAGCCCCTGGTACCCCACCATGCGCCTGTTCCGCCAAACCATCCGCGATGACTGGGCTCCCGTGTTCGCGGCGATGAAAGACGCGCTGGAACGCCGCGATGCCTGATCCCCATGTCCCGGTGAGCTGGGGCGAACTGCTCGACAAGATCACGATCCTGGAGATCAAGAGGCACCGTCTGCGTGCTGCGCCCGCCATCGCCAACGTGGAACGGGAACTGGCGGCGCTGCGGCCCGCGCTGACCGTGCTGACACCAGAACCAGCAGGTCTGAGCGAACTGCGCGCGGCCCTGGCGGCGGTCAATCAGCGCCTGTGGATGATCGAGGATCGCATCCGTGAGAAAGAGGCGGTCCAGGATTTTGGGGCGGACTTCGTGGCGCTGGCCCGGTCGGTCTACCGGGAGAACGATGAGCGCGGACGGATCAAGCGGGCAATCAATGCCGTGCTCGGGTCCGGGCTGGTGGAGGAGAAGCAGTACAGCGCGTACTGAACCACGTCAGCGGCCTACAGAGTAATGATCTGCCCGCCACCCACGGCCGCCAGGAACGTCGCGACACCGGCGATCTCAACCGAGGGCAGCAAGGAAGCCGGGTCGATGGCCTCCGCCCGTAACCCTGCCTCGCACGCGATCAGCCGCACGCCGAGTTCGATCGAGGCTTCCCGCAATTCCTCCAGTCCCGCCACGCCGGAGGCCCGTACCCGCGCGTCCCGCGCCGCGTCATCGAGCGTGGACCAGTCCGACGCCAAACCAAGACAGCCGCGGTTGCTCGCGAACAGCACGACCACGCGGCCCAGGGCGGCGGCGCCGGCGGCGAGGACGAAGGCGTAATGGGCGCGGTCATGCGTGCCGGACAGCAGCAACAGACCCAATGGTTCAGACGGCACAGGCGGGACCAGAAGTATCGCCATGTTCGGACAGGTCTTTCAGCGTCGCATCCGGCCCGCAGGCGCGGCATTTCGGATCGGGCCGGAGTTTCACGGTGCGGAACCGGCTCGCCAGTGCGTCCCAGACCAGCAGCCGTCCCGACAGGCTGTCGCCAATGCCCATGATTTCCTTTAGCGTTTCAGTCGCCTGGAGCGTGCCCATCACGCCGGTCACGGCGCCCAGAACGCCCGCCTCGCTACAGGTGGGCACGACACCGGGCGGCGGCGCCTCATGGTACAGGCAGCGATAGCACGGACCGCCTTCATGCGGTTTGAACACCGAAAGCTGGCCTTCGAACCGCAGCACCGCCGCTGAGACCAGCGTTCGTTTCGCCAGCACGCAGGCATCCGAGACCATGAACCGCGTGGCGAAATTATCCGTCCCATCGCAGATGATGTCGTACTGGGCGATGATCGCCAGCGCGTTCGCCGCTGACAGCCGCAGCGCGTGCGTCTCGATCCGGGTCTCGGGGTTGATGGCGCGCGCCGCCTCCGCCGCCGAGTCCGCCTTGGCCACCCCGATCCGCGCCGTCGTGTGCGCGATCTGGCGTTGCAGGTTGGACAGATCGACCGTGTCGTCATCGACGATGCCGATCGTCCCCACCCCCGCCGCCGCGAGATACAGCAACAGCGGCGAACCCAGCCCGCCCGCACCGATCACCAGCACCCGCGCGGCCCTGAGCTTTGCCTGGCCGATGCCGCCGACCTCCCCCAACAGGATGTGACGGGAGTAGCGGTGCAGTTCATCGTCGGTGAAATCGAGGTCCATGCGAGGAAGATGGCGCGGGTTGGAGGGGGGATCAAGGTTGGGGGTGCCGACGCTGCCTCGCGTGGCCCATCTTTCAAAAACCCAGCTCACTGTGTGACCCAAGCCGCACCAGTTCAAGGATATCGGGGTCAGTCAGGCGGTAGATCAACACCAGATCGGGTCGAATGTGGCAATCCCGATGATCTTTCCATTCTCCGGTCAACTGATGATCGACATTGCGCCGTGGCAATGGCTTGTCCACCGCCAGAAGATTGACCACCTCCATCAACAAGGCATCCAGCTTCTTGCCAAATACACCTGATTTTTCACGTCGATAATCGCGTTTGAACCGGGCCGTGTATTTAACAATCCGCATTCAGGCTTGCCAGTAAGGCATCGGGCTTGCCCACTGTCACCAACTCGCCGCGCCGTGCCGCCTGCATGGCGGCGATCGTTTCAACATTTGGCATCAGGGGCTCGAACGGCAAAGCTTTTTCCGCCGCCACCCGTTTCAACAGCAACCGGAAGGCATCGGACAGGGAAAGCCCCATGGCGGCGAGCACGGCCGCGGCCTCGGTTTTGGTTGCCTCGTCGATGCGGGCGCGGACGACAGCATTCTCCGTCATGGTCATTGACTCCTTGAGCCACATTGTAGCCCAAGAAAGAGCGAATGTCCAGGGAAAGAGTCTTCCCTCACTTTTCGCGGAACCTGACTCGTATTTCCTTTATCACGTCACCACCTCCGCCACATCCACGTTCCGCTCCCGGATGAACGCGTTCAACGGCCGTCCCCCCAGCTTCGGCCCCGACGTGTGCAAATGGCACGCCGCCACGCCGCCGCCCTCGATCGCGACCGAGGGCGGTGCCTCCTTCGCGCAAATATCCATCCTGAACGGACACCGCGTCCTGAACCGGCACCCACTCGGCGGATCGAGCGGACTGGGCAGATCGCCTCCCAGAATAATGCGGGTGGCGTTTCGTTGGCGTACCGGATCGGGAAACGGCACGGCGGAAATCAACGCCGCCGTGTAAGGATGCCCAGGTTCGTCATAAACCCGCGCCCCTGGCCCGGTCTCGACGATCTCCCCCAGATACATCACGGCGACGCGCGGACTCATCAGCCGCACCACGGCCAGATCGTGCGCTACCAGCAGGAACGCGGTGCCTGACGATGCCTGCACGGCTTTCAGCAGTTTCAGGATTTGACTCTGTGTCGAAACGTCCAGCGCGCTGACCGGCTCGTCCAGTACCACCAGATCGGGATGCAGCATCATCGACCGCGCGATGGCGATGCGCTGGCGTTGCCCGCCGGAGAACTCGTGCGGATACCGCGCGGCGTAACCCGCGTGCAGGCCCACGGATTCCAGCATCCGGCTGACGGAGTCACGGCGTTCGGCTTTCGACAGGGAAGCATGGATGATCAACGGCTCGGACAGAAGTTGCTCGATCGTCATGGACGGATTGAGCGACGAATAAGGATCCTGAAACACCATCTGCATGCGCTTGCGGAGCAGTTTGAGTTCGTTACGGCCGGCGGTGGCGACGTTGGTGTCACCCAGCATGATCTTGCCGGACGCGGGTTCGATCAAACGCAACAATGCCAGTCCCACCGTGGACTTCCCGCTCCCCGATTCACCGACCAGACCGAGGGTTTCGCCGGGGGCGATGTGAAAGGACACATCCTTGGCGGCATGCAGACGCCTGGCGCCGACGGGGTATTCGACGTTGAGGTTCTCAACCGTCAGACAGGGCGTGGTCATGCCGCCACCGCCTTGGTCAACGTTGTCCGCAACGTGGTGGCGCGGACACAACGCACCAGCGCCTGATCGTGACGGGTCAGTTGTATCTTGCCAGTGGTGCAGGGTCCGTCCTCACGATAGTCGCAGCGTGGATTGAAGCGGCAGCCCGAGGGCCAGGCGTGCGCCTGCGCCACCGTGCCGGGAATGGCGATCGGGTCATGCCCGCGCTCCAGCGCCACCTGCGGCATCGCGCGCAACAA
>JAYVCG010000756.1:0-4603 GCA_043750075.1 Acetobacteraceae bacterium
CACTGGCGCGTCGCCACCGCGGCGGGCATCCCGCCCGAGGACATCCTGGCCGTGCGCGACTGGAAGAATTCGGACCGGCTGACGGCGGCCGACAAGGCGATCCTCGCCGCCACCGACGAGACCCTGTCCGGAAAATCCATCTCCAACGCCACCTGGAGCGAGATCGTGAAACACATTCCCGATCCAGCACAACAGGTGGAATTCGTCGTCGCCATGGGCAACTGGACGATGTTCTCAATGCTTCTGCGTAATTTACACGTTCCGCTGGAGGAAGGGGTAACGGCCTGGCCGCCCGATGGAAAACCTTCTCCCGCGGCGGAGGGCTGACAGCATGGCACGCACCATAGCCCTTGGCGTTGGCATCATGGAATACCCGTTCGACACCACGGACGGTTTCTGGCGCTGGGTTGATCTGTGTGAGGCGGGCGGGATCGATTCGATCTGGCAAACCGACCGGCTGATCAGCCGGTCGCCGATCCTGGAATGCATGACCGCGCTGGCGGCCATCGCCGGACGGACGCGGCGGATCAAGTTCGGCGTCAATGTCGTTTCGGTGGCGATGCGCGATCCGGTGCTGCTGGCGAAACAATGCGCCACGATCGATGTGCTGTCGCAAGGACGGCTGCTGCCGGGTTTTGGCATCGGCAGTCCGCGCGGCCCGGAATGGACCGCGATGCATCTCGATCCCAAGACCCGCGGGCGCACCACGGATGAGGCGCTGGAGATCATTCAACGGCTCTGGGCCGGGGAGAAGCTCGATTATCAGGGGCGGCATTTCACGTTGACCGGCGCTTCCATCGCGCCCTTGCCCGTGCAGGCGGATTTGCCGATGTGGATTGGCGGCTCGTCGGAGGCGGCGGTGAAGCGCACCGCCAAATACGGCACCGGCTGGCAGGCGGGAGCGGAGACGCCCGAGACGGTCGGGCAGGTGATCGCCGACATCAAGGCCGCCGTGGTGGCCGCGGGCCGGCACATTGACGAGGATCATTACGGCGCCGCGCTGGCGTACCGTTTCGGTGGCATGGACGATCCGGGGGTGGCGCGGGTGCTGGAGGATTACAAGGCGCGCACCGGGCGGGACGGGCGCGATCATTTCGCCGTGGGGGACGCGGCGGTGATCGTTGAACGGATCGCGGCCTATGTGGAGGCTGGGGCGTGTAAGTTCATTCTGCGGCCGGTGGCGCGGGGGGATGAGGATTTTCATGTGCAGACGAAACGGTTGATTGAGGAGGTGTTGCCGGTTGTCGCCGCGCGGTGGCCGCGGCCGGCGAAGAAGCGGGTGGCGGCGTAGTAAAGACCGGGGCTCCGCCCCGCGCCCCGCCAGGTGCCGGGCACCTGGACCCCGTCCAAATGAAGTGGTTCCAAGGGCAAGCCCTTGGTGGAGGTCCAGGAGGCAAGGCCTCCTGGTGGGGTGTCGGGGCAAAGCCCTGACATCTTCCCTCAAAAGAGTGTGGGCACCCCACCCATTGCCTTTCCCGCCCGCCTGGCGAAACTGCTCCCGACGCATTCCACACGGGAGGAAACAATGGGTTACAAAATCGCCGTCATGGGCACCGGCGCGGTCGGCGCCTACGCCGGAGCACACATGGCACGGGCCGGAGAAGACATCACCTTCATCGACCCCTGGCCGGAAAACGTGGAAACCATGAAGGCCAAAGGCCTGAAAGTCTCCCACATCCGCGACGTGCCGGAATGGTCCACCCCGGTCCGCGCCCTGCATTTGACCGAACTGCAACAGGCCGCCAAGGAAAAACCCTTCGACATCGCCTTCGTCTGCATGAAATCCTACGACACCGAATGGGCGACGACGATGATTGCCCAATATCTCGGCCCGAACGGCTTCGTGGTCTCCCTGCAAAACTGCATGAACGAGGAAACCATCGCCGGCGTCGTCGGCTGGGGCAAGGTGATCGGCTGCATCGCCAGCTCCATCACCGTCGATCTGTGCGAGCCCGGCCACGTCCACCGCGCCGCGGGCAAAAGTGGCGACAAACACACGGTCTTCCGCACCGGCGAGGTGCATGGCCGCATCACTGACCGGGTGCAGGAAATCCGCCGCCTGGTGGCGCTGTCCGATTCCGCGCTGGCGACCACCAACATCTGGGGCGAGCGCTGGTCGAAACTGGTGACGAACGCCATGGCTAACGGCATGTCCGCCAGCACCGGCCTCGTCAGCAAGGCGATCCTGACCAACGACGCGCTCCGCCATTTCGGCGCCCGGCTGGGGTCGGAGGCGATCCGGGTCGGTCAGGCCTTGGGGTATGAGCTGGAGGAAGTGCATCATATCGACCCCGAAGTGATCGCGCGGGCGGGCGAGGGCGATGCGGCGGCCACCAAGGCCTACGACGACCACCGCCTGGCTGAGGTCAGCAAGTCCGGTGGCGGCGAGCACCGTCCGTCCATGGGGCAGGACATGGTGAAGGGACGGCGCACGGAAATCGAGTTCCTGAACGGGCTGATTACCCGCAAGGGCGACGAGGTGGGGATCGCCACACCCGCCAACCGCGCGCTGGTGGATATCGTGAAGCGGGTGGAACGCGGGGAACTGAAAGCCGATCCGAAGCATATTTTGGAACTGCGGCTGAACTGAGGAGTAGGAGGACGGGGGTGGGGCGCCCTGGGCGCTCCACCCCTGGGTTTGGTTGGGGATGAGATGCTGGTGCTGATGCGTGGATGCTTGCGTTGTAGGCTATCATCGTGGGGTTGACTTACAGAATTCATAATTTCTTAACGTCATGGATATGAGTTTCCATTTCATGAAATTGGCGCATGGATAAAAATGGTTGATTTCTTTTTGTCGATTTATCGAAATGTTGTACATTCCATGCACGCACGATGAGCGATCCATTCACGATCCGTGTTTTTGTCGCCGATGGCGATCCAGAAGGTGTGCGCCTGGTTGACCGTATGAACTGGACCGGTGTCGGCGTGGTTTTCCCGCGCGAGCGCTGGTCAGTGGCGCGCGGCCGTGCCGAGCTTGGCCGCACGGGTGTCTATATCCTTGTGGGCTACAAAGAAGGCGATGAGGATTTACCCACGCTTTACATCGGCGAGGGCGATGTGGTGCGTGATCGTATCGACAACCATTTCCAGAACAAGGAGTTCTGGGAGCACGGCTACGTCTTCACAACGTCCAACAACGGGCTCAACAAAGCCCACATCAGATGGCTTGAGCGCGAACTGATCCAGCAATCGAAAAAAGCGAAACGAAGCATTCTTGACAACGGAACAGCACCCGCGGAACCGCCACTGAGCGAAGCCGAGCGCGCCGACAGCCGGGCCTTTCTGCGCGAGATGCTTCAGGTGCTTCCAATCATGGGTCTGCGAGCCTTTGAGGAACCAAAGGCCGTTGCCACACCCTTGGCACCTCCTGGCGTCCAGACATCCGTTGGCCAGTTTCCCACCGTCATCGCAGCCAGTTCCACCGACGACGTTGTGGTGGTTGTCCCTGCTCAGGAGGAGGGCTTTAAGACAATCTTCCTCGGTGAGCATCGCTGGCGTGCAATCCGTATCTCCGGGGGGAAAATTCAGAAAATCCGGTATCTCGCGGCCTATCAGACCAGACCCATATCAGCGGTGACACATTACGCACCGGTCGCGGAGATTGAACCTTACGGCGAGGGCGGCAAGTTCCAACTGATCTTTTCTGGCCCCCCGCTGGAGATCGCACCGATTCCTCTGGGCAACGCACCGGCCGGATTAATGCAAGGACCGCGTTACACGACGCTTGGCAAACTTCGGATGGCAAAAACGGTGATGGATTTGTTTTGATGGTCAACTTGTCACAGTCATTGACTGACCTTCCAGTAAGCACGTTTTGATCCAGCTTTCCGTATCGGCGCGCATGACCCCTGGCCGGTGCCCCGGTAAATCCTGAAACAGCCAGGCATGGACTGCTTTCAAATGCGTGACATCAAAACTCCCCCCAATGGGGGTTTCATGCAGTTCGCCGATACGATTGGAAACAAGATCGCCTTCACGCATTCGGGCGAGGCGCGCGGCCTCATCGCTCACGGACGGCGGTGATGCGCGAGAATGGCCGCGGTCAGTTCCGCCCGCGTGATTTCACCATCGACATAGCGGCGATTCATCTCCTCGACAGCGGGACTGACAACGAAGCCCTCAAGCCGGACGCTGCCACGCGCATGATCAATCGCGGCCTTACGACGGGCACGTTCCCCGGCGCTGATTTTCGCTCGTGATCTTACAACAACATCATCCATCATAATCCTCCTTTGCCATGCGCCACGGCATTACATTTTGGACGGCACCGCATCGCCAAAAAAAGGCGTGGACTTCCCCTCATCCCAACGATCGTTACTCCGAAACCCCTTCACCCCCCCGGCCGTGCCCCGACCGTCACCGTCACCTCCCGCGCATCCGCTCCGCGCAACAACCGCAGCACCACCGCCTGCCCGATCCGTTCCGGCCCCATCAGAGAAACGATCCGCTGGCCTTGCCCGAAACGCTGTCCGTCGAGCGCCAGCAGGATATCCCCTGGCAGCACGCCCGCCGCGCCGGCCGGGGAGCGTGGGGCCAGTTGCAGTACCATCGCGCCGCGCGTCTGCCCGGCCGCGGCGCGGAAGTCTTCCGAGATCGCCAC
>JAYVCG010000757.1:0-2942 GCA_043750075.1 Acetobacteraceae bacterium
ACCCAATGGCCGTGATCCACACAGACGTTGACCCCTACAGAGGCGTACAGAACCGGCATCATGGCGAACACCGCATCCGCGCGTAAGCGTATCCGTCAAACCGCGACCCGCACCGCGCGCAACGTGGCGCGTAAGTCCCGCATGCGCACCTTCGTCAAGAAGGTGGAAACGGCGATCACCAGTGGCGACAAGACCGCCGCCACCGCCGCGCTGCGCTCCGCGCAACCCGAAATGCAGCGCGCCTCCGGCAAGGGCGTGATCCACGCCAACACCGTGGCGCGGAAGCTGTCGCGGCTTTCGGCCCGGATCAAGGCGCTGGCCAGCGCCTGAATGATTTCTCCGGAATGTTCCGGCTGGTGGATTGACCGGCCGGAGCCTCTGGGGCAGAATGGTTCCAATGTAAAAAGGAACTATACTTGCGGGCCCGGCGCGGCCAGGACGTTTCCCGCCAAATGTCATGATTCCGAAATATCCCCCGAAATCACGGTTATCCCCATTACTCAATGTCTGGTAATTTTATTATAATTCAACATTTGGTAATGTTATTGCGTTCTTCTTGAATCTCTCTCCGCGCGGCCGAATGCCCATTGCCTCCCATCGAAGCCTGAGCTAACTTCTCAAAGAACGATCGCTGGTGCGAAAATCCATGGTTCGGATAAGGAAGTTTTCCTTATGATGCTCATGAAACGAAGTCGATCGCGCCAGCCAGCCGAGACACCATCAAACTGCTGTGATCACCATCACAGGCATTGAGCCGTGACAGGCTCAGGTAATTCCTCAAGGAGCGAGATAACGTGGAAAAACCGCAACTCGCCATGACATGGGCCAGAATTCGTGGCCTGTTGCAGACGGAACTGGGAGACGCCGAATATCGCAACTGGCTGCGGCCGATGACCCTGGCGGGAGTGGAAGGCGATGAGATCGCCGTCACGCTACCGACACGTTTCGTCCGCGACTGGGTGCGTGATCATTACGGAGCCCGCGTCACCGCGCTGTGGCAGGCGGAATGTCCCACGGTGCGCCGTGTCGATTTCCGCGTCGGCGATCCGGCCCGCCTGGTGATGGAAGGGCCCGCCGAACCCATCCTCGCAACGGAAAAATCCCGTGTCGAGACCGAGGAAAAATCGGATCCGCGCCAGGACATCGCGGCGGCGCTCGATCCTCGTTTCACGTTCGATGCCTTCGTCGTCGGCAAACCGAACGAGGTGGCGCACGCCTGCGCCCGCCGCGTCGCCGGACAACCCGCCTGCCAGGGCTTCAACCCCCTCTTCCTCTACGGCGGCGTCGGACTGGGCAAGACCCATCTGATGCACGCCATCGCCTGGGAATTGTCGGAACGCGGCGGCGCCAACGGCAAACCCGTCTCGGTGGCGTATCTGTCAGCCGAGAAGTTCATGTACCGCTTCATCGCCGCCATCCGCGGCCACCAGACGATGCAGTTCAAGGAACAATTGCGCGGCGTCGATGTGCTGATGGTCGATGACCTGCAGTTCCTGATCGGCAAGGAAAACACCCAGGAAGAATTCTTCCACACCTTTAACTATCTGGTGGAGGCGGGAAAACAGATCGTCATCTCGGCGGACAAGTCGCCCTCCGATTTGAATGGCCTCGATAACCGCCTGCGCACCCGGCTCGGTTGCGGCATGGTCGCCGACATCCATGCCACGACCTTCGAGTTACGCATCTCGATCCTGGAATCGAAAGCCACCCGCTCCGGCGTCGCCGTGCCGCCCAAGGTGCTGGAATATCTCGCGCACAAGATCACCTCCAACGTGCGGGAACTGGAAGGGGCGCTGAACCGTCTCGTCGCGCACGCCAACCTGTTCGGCCGCGCCATCACGCTGGAAACCACGCAGGAAGTGCTGCACGACATTCTCCGCGCGCACGACCGCAAGGTGACGATCGAGGAAATTCAGAAACGCGTGGCCGAGCATTACAGCATCCGCCAGACGGAGATGACCTCGGCGCGGCGCGCGCGCGCCGTCGCACGGCCGCGGCAGGTGGCGATGTACCTGTCGAAGCAACTCACCAACCGCAGCCTGCCGGAAATCGGCCGCAAGTTCGGCAACCGCGATCACACGACGGTGATGCACGCCGTCTCCCGCGTCACGGAGCTGATGCAGGCGGATGGCGATTTCGCGGAAGGCGTGGAATTGCTGCGCCGGATGCTGGAATCCGCCTGAACGGCGCCGCCTTGCCCTGACTGGTTTGGTCCGTGTGGCGGAAAGGACGCTTTTTTAACACAGATTCTCAAGGCGATGCCACGGATGACACAGAGCCTTGCCGCCCGCGCGAAGCGCCCTGAATCCCCGCCGCGCGCGTGTCGAGGATAATGGACTCCTGACGGAGCCTCCACGCTCTGGGTAATCCGTGGCATCGCCTTGAAAATCTGTGTTAAAAAATCAGCCTTTCCGTCACACGGAAGCTGACACATCACACAGCTTTCATCGCAACAACGCCCGCCGCGACGACAAAAACTCCTCAACGGCATCCGCGAGCGCGTCGCACTCCACGTCCCCGATCGGCAGGCACAACGTCATCATCCCCCGCCGCGCGAGCCAGATGCCGCGCGTCAGCATGTCGAAAAAGAACAACTCTTTCAGTTTGGCATCGCTTTTCGCCGCGTCCCCCGGCGTCCGGATCGGATCGCGCGTGGTATGAACCGCGAGCATCGATCCCATCCCGGTGAACTGCAAGGGCGCGTCCGCCGCGCGGCACAGCGCGTTCAACCGCTCCCGCACCGCATCGCCGCGGGCATTCAACGCGCGCGCCGCCTCCGGCGTGTAAATCCCGGTCAATCCCGCGAGGCCCGCGTTCATCGTCAGCACGTTATTATTGAACGTCCCCGCGTGCGGCAGCGCGTCCGGGCGGCGAGGATCGAACAGATCCATGATGTCCGCCCGCCCGCCGAACGCGCCGAACGACATGCCGCCGCCGATGTA
>JAYVCG010000758.1:0-3049 GCA_043750075.1 Acetobacteraceae bacterium
TCGCGGATGATCTGGAAACGGGCTTCCTGGCCCGGCGGCACGGCGGCCACGGTCATCGCCAGATCGCGCGGCGAGGCGATCTTCTGCCCGTTCACCGCCTGCACCACATCCCCTGGCTCCAGCCCGGCATGGGCGGCGGGCGAACCCGGCGTGACCCCCGCCAGCAGCGCGCCCGTGCCGTCCGTCAGACGCAGCGCCTTGACCATCGCGGGCGAGATCGCCTGCGTCTCCACGCCCGCGTAGCCGCGCGTCACATGACCGGTATCGGCGAGCTGGCCGCTCACGGTGCGGATCAGGTCGGAGGGAATGGCGAAACCAATCCCGACCGAGCCTCCGGTGGGGGAGAAGATCGCCGTGTTCATGCCGATGACCTTGCCATCCTGGGTGAACAGCGGCCCGCCGGAATTGCCCTGGTTGATCGGCGCATCGACCTGGATGAACTGATCGTATGGACCCGCGCCGATGTCGCGGCTGACCGCCGAGACGATGCCCGCCGTCACCGTGCCGCCAAGGCCAAACGGATTGCCCATGGCGACGACCCATTCGCCAGGCCGCACATCGCGGGAATTGCCGAGTTGGATGTAGGGCAGCGGTTTGCCCGCCTCGACCTTCAGCACCGCGATGTCGGTGCGCGGATCGGCGCCAAGGACGGTGGCTTTCAGTTCGGTGCCATCGTCCAGTTTGACGCTGACCACCGTGCTGTTCCGCACGACGTGGTTGTTGGTCACGATCAATCCATCGGCCCGGATGAGGAAGCCCGATCCCCCCGCCTTGCGCGCGCCCTGGGGCTCACGCGGCACTGTCTGGTTGAACGGAAACGGCAGCGGCCCGCGTGGCGTTTCGTCTTGCGCCATGGTGATGGTCGAGGTGATGGAAACGACCGCCGGTTTCACCTGCGCCACCAGGTCCGAGAAATCCGGCAATGCCGCCCGTTGTTGTGTCAGCGCCAGAGGGTTGACGGGCATGGTTTCCGCCCGGACGGGCAGCGCGAGGCCGGTCAGCGCGGTGCTGGCGAGCAAGGCGGCGGCCAGGGTGGCGCGCAGCCGTGGTTGTGAAAGGCGCATGGGGCTCTCCGTGAGGGGTACTGACGAACGGGGAGGTGGGAAGCGGCGGCGCATGTTCTACTTGTGGCGCGATTAAACCTCGGTCATCCGCCTTGGGCGGCCGTCTGAAGGAAGAAAAGCCGGGACGCTGAACCCCATCCAGGGTGCCCCCATGGATGGTTTCCAAAGGCGAGCCTTTGGTGGAGGTCCAGGAGGCAAAGCCTCCTGGTGGGGTTCCGGGGCGAAGCCCTGACGGTCTTCCTCCAGGCGATTGCCCTGTGAACAACCGCACTTCCCCTGGACCCCCATGGCCCCGCCGTGCTCTACTCCACGTCATGAGTGATGCGGTACCCGCCGGGAGCGGTGATGAGACTGAGCCAAACGGCACCCCTGATCTGGCGGCGACCGCGCGGTGGCTCGACTCCGAATATGGGTATGTCTCCAATCTGGCGCAGACACTGGCCCATGCGCCAGGGGCGCTCACGCCATGGCTCAACCTGGAACATTATTGCCGCTACGATTCGGACCTGACCGAGCGGCAGCGCATGGTCATCATCTTGATCGCCGTGCGCGACGTGAACTACTGCTGGCCGCATTACCGGCCCATGGCGGGCACGGTCGGACTGAGCGAGGAGCAAATCTCTCTGATCCAGCAAGGCCGCATTCCGCGCGACCTGTCGGACAACGAGCAAATGGTCTGTCAGATCGCCAATGAAATCGTCGCCAGCCGCCGCATCCCGCAAACCATGTACGAGGATATCGTCAAATTGCTGCCACCGCGGCAGATCGTCGATATCGCGATCATCGCCTCTTTTTATCTCGCCACGGCGGCGCTGAGCACCGGGCTCGCCGTGGAAATCGAGGAACCCGATGTGCTGCGGCGTGAACAACTGCACCACAAGAAGGCCATCGGCCTCGCGTGATCAGTTGCGCGGCAGCCGGGCCTCTGACGGCGCGCCGGGGTTCTGGGCGCGGTGGCGCAGCAGATGATCGGCCAGCACGCAGGCCAGCATCGCCTCGCCCACCGGCACGGCGCGGATGCCCACGCAAGGGTCGTGCCGGCCTTTGGTGCTGACCGCGACATTCTGGCCCGTCCGGTCCACCGAGTCGCGCGGCGTCAGGATGGAACTGGTCGGCTTGACCGCGAAGCGCGCCACGATCGGCTGGCCCGTGGAAATGCCGCCCAACACGCCGCCCGCGTGGTTGGAGGCGAAGCGGACGAGGCCGTCCTCCATCCGCATCTCATCGGCGTTATCCTCGCCGGACAGGGTGGCGGCGGCGAAGCCATCGCCGATTTCCACGCCCTTGACCGCGTTGATCGACATCAGCGCCGCGGCCAGGTCGGCGTCGAGCTTGCCGTAGATCGGGGCGCCCAGACCGGGAGGCACGCCCTCGGCGATCACTTCGATGACGGCCCCAACGGAGGATCCGGATTTGCGGATGGCGGACAGCATCGTCTCCCATTCCGCCGCCGCGACGGGGTCAGGGCAGAAAAATGGATTGCCGTCCAAAAACCCCCAGTCCCAGCGGCTCCGGTCGATGCGGCTGGCGCCCATTTGCACCAGGGCGCCGCGAATCCGCACCCCATCGCCGAGAATGCGCCGCGCGATGCCGCCCGCCGCGACCCGCATCGCGGTTTCCCGCGCCGAGGACCGTCCGCCGCCGCGGTAATCGCGAACGCCGTATTTCAGGTCATAGGTCAGGTCCGCGTGTCCGGGCCGGTAGGAAGCGGCGATGGCGGAATAATCCCGCGACCGTTGGTCTGTGTTCTCGATCGTCAGCGCGATAGGCGTGCCGGTCGTCACCCCGTCGAACACCCCGGACAGGATGCGGACCTGATCCGGCTCCTGCCGCTGCGTCGTGAATTTCGACTGTCCTGGGCGGCGCCGGTCGAGCCAGGGTTGCAAATCGCCCTCGCTCAACGCCAGCCTCGGAGGGCATCCGTCCACCACGCAGCCAATCGCCGGACCATGGCTTTCGCCCCAGGTGGTGACCCGGAACAAATG
>JAYVCG010000759.1:0-3028 GCA_043750075.1 Acetobacteraceae bacterium
ATTGTAATACGTATTGAAGGAGGCTGAAATGCAGAGAAAACTCACCATCACCGTCGATGCGGAGGTTTATGATGGCCTGCACAGCGTCATAGGCCGCCGCCGTATCAGCCGCTTCCTGAACGATCTGGCACGTCCCCATGTCATTGGCCAGGATCTTTCCGGCGGTTACGCCGCCATGGCGGCGGATGAGGCCCGCGAACGCGATGCCCACGCCTGGAGCGAAAGCCTCCACGCCGACGTGGCCGATGAACCATGCCGTGAACGATGAGACTCCACCGCGGCGGGGCGAGGTCTGGCTGATCTCCTTCGATCCCTCCGTTGGCGGCGAAATTCAGAAAACCCGTCCTGCCGCCGTGCTCAGCAACGACACCGCCAACACCTTGCTGAACCGGGTCCAGGTGGTGCCGGTTTCGAGTCAGATTGAACGTCTCTACCCGGCCGAGGCTTATGTCACGCTTAACGGCGAGCGCCGTAAGGCCATGGCTGACCAGATCACCACCGTCAGTAAGCATCGCCTGCTCCGGTGCCTGGGAATGCTCGACAAGGACGATTTGGATGCCATCATCCGCGCCGTGCGCCTGCAACTGGGATTTTAAACGGATGTCCAGCGATGGCGGCATCAGAAAACGTGAAACGGGCCGGGTGCGTGATCCGGCCCGCCCGTTTCAGTCAACGCGCTTCGATCAGAACGTCACCACGAAATCGACGCCCGCGGTGAACGCGCCGCTTTCCTTATAAGACGCGACACCAGTTGCTCTGTTGATTTTACGATTGAACACCTTCGTGCCACCCAGTTCCTGATCGTAACGGAGTTCCGGCCGGATGATCAGGGCGGTGACGCCGGGAATGGTGGGTTTATAGGTCACGCCCACGGTCAGGGCGCCATAGGTGGCGGGAGGCACGGCGGTGGCGGTGTTTGGCAGGCCCTTTTGCAGGTTGGCGACATCGTAGTTGCCGGGGAAACCGGCGATGAAGAAACCGTTATCGTCGCGGAAGATTTCCGCGCGCGCGTTCAGCGCGATGGTTTCCGTCACGGCATAGGACACATAGCCCGCGGCGCCGAAGGCGTTCGCCGGCGTGGGTGTACCCTTGGTGATGATGCCGCCGAAATCGTCTCGCGCCCATGAGGCTTCTCCGGCGATGGTCAGCTTGTCGCTGGCTTTCCATGTTACAACAATATCGTTATAGTAACGCATATAGCTGTTGGCGTTGAAGGCCGGCTTCAGGGCGCGGGTCGGGTTTTCCGGCCCGATATGCGACAGCGCCAGCACCGTCAGGTTGCCGTCGAGGAAATTCAACCCGAAGCCAACGATCCCGCCCAGGGCGTTGTTGTTCTCGCCGTAGGGGCCGAAGGTGGTGTTGGTTCCGGTGTCCAGTCCCAAATAGAGATCGAGCACCGAGGTCACATGGGTCGTGGTGAGGAAACCCGTGTGTTTGAACGGCAGACCATAGTTGAAGATGTAGGAGTGCGAATAGAACGCGTTGGTCGCCGGGTCGATCAGCTCATACCCGAGCGGTGTGACGAACAGACCGGCTTTCAGGTCGATGCCGCCCGTGGTCAGGATGGGAAAGTGCAACGATCCGCTGGCTTCCACCAGGTCGAGCTGATACCGCTGGTCTTTCGGCAGCGCCTGATCCAGCACGCCGAGATAATGCATATAGCGTGCGTCCGAACCGTACATGGCCGACAGCTTGAAACCCCAGTCGAAGCCGGTCGCCTTGGGGTCGAGCTTCTTTTCCGCCGTCAGCAAAAGCTGGTTCAGGATGGGGACGTTGGGGCGTTCGGTGAACAACTGCCCGGTGTTGAGCTTTGGGCCGGATGGATTGCCGATGATGCCGCCCTGGATTTGCAGCGACAGATGAATGCCGTTGATCCAGTAGCCCGGTGGCGGAGCCACGACCGCCGGAGCGGCGGCGGGCGTGGCGGCTGGCGGTGGCGTGGTCTGCGCCTTGGCGGGGAGGGCGAGCAGCCCCATCCCCGTCAGGCACGTCGCGGCGGTCAGCCACGTCCGGAAAGTCGTTTCAACAGTTCGCATGTCGTTTATCCCGTCCTTACTCAGTCAAGAAAGGGGCGCCTCAGTCATGAGACGCCCCTGGTGTTGAAGCGGATTGTTCAGAACACCTGTTCGCCGTGCAACACGATGTCAAGACCTTCGCGTTCTTCCTCCTCGTTCACGCGCAGACCGAGGATCGCCTTGACGACCATCAGCAAAACGAAGGTCATGACCCCGCTGTAGACGATGGTCGCGGCCACGCCCTGGCATTGCAGGAGGAACTGCGCCATGCCGCCGACGCTGCCGTCCGGGCTTGCGTCCGTGGCGGACAGCGGGCCATAGGCGAACACACCAGTCAGCAACGCGCCGACGATGCCGCCAATCCCATGCACGCCGAACGCATCCAGGCTGTCGTCATAACCCAGCATGTGTTTCAGGCTGGTGGCGGCCCAGAAGCAGATCACGCCGGCAGCGAGGCCGATGATGATCGAGGCGCCGGGCAGCACGAAACCGGAGGCCGGGGTGATGGCCACGAGACCCGCGACCGCGCCGGACACCGCGCCCAGTACCGAGGGTTTGCCCTTGGCGATCCATTCCGCGAACATCCAGCCGAGAGCGGCGGTGGCGGTGGCGATTTGTGTCACCGTCATGGCCATGCCGGCGCGTCCGTTGGCGCCGACGGCGGAGCCGGCGTTGAAGCCGAACCAGCCCACCCAGAGCAGCGAGGCGCCGATCACCGCGTACACCAGGTTATGCGGCGCCATGTTGGACTTGCCGTAATCCATGCGTTTGCCAAGCACCAGCGCGCAGACCAGACCCGCGACGCCCGCGTTGATGTGAACGACCGTGCCGCCCGCGAAATCCAGGATGCCCTTCTGCGCGGCCCAGCCGGAGGGGGCCCACACCCAATGGGCGACAGGGGAGTAGACCAGCAGCGACCACAGCGCCATGAACAGGCACATGGCGGAGAATTTCATGCGATCCGCGAAGGCTCCGGCGATCAGGGCCGGGGTGATGATCGCGAAGGTCATCTG
>JAYVCG010000760.1:0-4136 GCA_043750075.1 Acetobacteraceae bacterium
CGCCCCGGAAGGGGGCACCCGTCATGAACGGCGGCTTATAGGGGCGGGACCGGGGGGCGTCAACGCGGGTTTTTTTGGAGTCGTTGGGGGGAGGAAGCATGGGACGCCGCCCCGCACCCCTGAACCACCAGCCCCATCGAACGCACGGGTGATTTTCTGAGACGAAAGCACGGGGTATGATATAAGTGAGTCAACTGGCCAAATGTGTTAGCTATTTCTTCCCAATGGCGCATGACGGAAAGTTTTCTTCGATACAATTGTCATGATTGAGGCCTTACACTTACCCAAACATGAAAGCCACGCCTCGGTAGCTGGGCTTCGTCACATCCGTACGCGCGTCTTGTGGCATTTTCGCGACAAGACCTAAACGACCAGCAGTACAACGACAATGCCAATCACGATCAGGACCAATCCCCCAATAAGCATCGGCACCAAAGTGTCACCACGAGAGGTTTCAGTCGGGCCAAGGGCTCCTCGCGCATCATCCGCGGCAACGATGACCGGATCGGTGTGCTTTTCAATATCGGCCATCCCTCAACCTTCTTTTCCGAGTTTGGTGGCGAGTATTTATTTGCTACTGAGGGGAAGGATTTACAAGATGACATAATCACCGGTCCGTCTGTGCTTCGACGGTTGATCCACCGTTGACCCGGCGGCAATTGTTCAAGACAGCCGGCGATGATGGCCAGAGGCTTCGTGCTAAACCACCAGCCCCGTCGAACGCACGGCCAGCGACAGCAAATCATTCGTGTTCTGGCCACCGGTCAGGGTCGCATCCGCCGCCGCCGCGATCAAATACCGATGGGTGAACTTGTTGACGAAGGCCGGGTCCTTGAACTGCGCGATGTCGAGCCGCTGCGTGATCGCCGTCTCCTGCGCGGGCAAACCCTGAAACGCGATCTCCCGCGGCACGCTGAGCGCCGTCGTCACCACCGCCCGGAACGTCGGATCACCCAAAATCTGCAAGGCGCTGGTGATCGTCGAAGCCCGCTTCATGAAATCGAGCGCCCTCGACAGACCCGGCGTCGTCTGATCGAGTTTCTGCCGCCACAGTACCTCAGCATAACCATTGGTGATCGCGTTGATCACCTTGGGATCCTTCAGCACCGCCAGCCCCTTGGTGGCGAAGGCATAAATCTCCGTCACCGGCTTCCAGCGTGTGTCGGGCAGGCGCGACACCAGGGAACCAGGCTTGCTGGTGTCCGACAGCAGCGCCTTCACCGCCAGCGCCCGGTGCGCCACCTGATCGCCCAGTCCGTTGGCGGTGAGCAAGACCTTGAGCACGGTGGGATTGGCCAGCAACGCCGCCGGACTCTCCGCCTTCGCCACCGCCTGGGCAAAACGGGCGAGGTCACGTTTGATCTCGGGTTGCGCGGCGGTCAGCGCGACCTGGCGCGGCCCGGCGCGTTGCGCCTGATCCAGCGCCGCGATCGGATTGACGGAACCCCGCGCGGTGCGGTTCTGCCCGTACAGCGTCGCCAGCAAACTGTCCCCCGACGCGCCGACGCCATACAGCGCGGGCATGTAACTGAAGGAACCGATGTTTCCCGTACTGCTCACGTTGGTTTCCTTTCAACCTTTTGTTGAAAGAAGCTTAACCGCCAGAGGTTAACGAACCCTTAATCTGAACGCGGTCATGTGCGGGCGACGAAAAACAGCCGCCGGAAAGGCAGCAGCGTCGTCCCATCCGCACGCCGGGGATAATGCGGACGCAGGGCCTCGGAATAGGCGGCGCGGAAGCCGGGCGCCTGATCGGGCGGCAGCTTGTCGAGGAACGGCCGCAAACTGCTGCCAGCGGCCCATTCGGTGACGGCGTCCTCGCCGGTCAGCACATGCAAATAAGTGGTTTCCCAGATGTCCAGCGCGGTCACCAGCGGACGGATCACATCATAATACGACCCGGTCGGCAGCAGTCCGCGCGCGTACCCGGCATCGCCCAGAAAACGGGACCAGGGGGCGCGGGCCGCGATCTCGTTCTGCAGCGCGCGCAAGGGCGCATCGTGCATCGCGGGCATCTGCACGGCGAGCACGCCGCCCGGCGCCAGCAGCGACAACAGCCGGGGGAACAGGATTTCATGATCCGTGACCCAGTGCAGCGCGGCGTTGGAAAAGATCAGGTCGGGCGGGGTGGTGGAAGCCCAGGTGGCGAAGTCGCCTTGCTCGAACCGGCAGTTGGGGGCGGCGGCGCGGGCCTTGGCCAGCATCGTCTCGGCGCCATCGACCCCGAGCACGTCGGCGCCATGGAACCTCTCCTTCAGAATCACCGTCATGTTGCCGGTGCCGCACCCGAGATCGACCACGCGATCGGCGCTGACGAGCGGCACCTGGTTCAGCAGGTCGAAGGCCGGGCGCACGCGCTCGTTGGAGAATTTCAGGTACTGCGCCGGGTCCCAGGTGGATGAGGTGATGGCCATGATCGCATGCTCCCGCCGCGGCGCGCGGCCGCCTGTTGGTGTCGCGTGTTGTATAGCGCGCGGCGATGCGGAACGGGGGCGGCGTTCACGGGCGGCGTGGGGGAGGGACGCATTTTTTGGGAGAGGATGAACGCGGATAAGCGGGACCGGGACAGATGGTGAGATGGGGTGGTCAGGGCGTGGCACTTCGCGTGCCATGTCATGGTTTCGTCGCCGGATCAGGTTTCCCGGTGGTGGCCGTCAGAACGCCGGCCCAAAGCGTGGCGATGCGTTTCAGCCGTTTCCTCCCGCATCAGGCGGGAAATGAGATCAGTGGCGCATCGCGCCTGATCTTCTTCTCTGGGCAAAAGCGACACGCGGATTCCCACACCCGACTGATGCGCGAAGGCATGAAGCTCCATCACATCACGCGCGCCGGTGAGCCGCATCGCATGCATGGCGGTGATTTCTCCGTTTTGCCATGCGTCGAGGGCATCATGGACCGTCATCATTCATTAACTCCTCGCGTGCATCGCTCTCGTGTCATCCTGAGAGGGTATACCCGGCTTTTCATGAAGTAAGCATTAACCGCCGCGTTCAGAAGCCCTTATCCGCATCATGGAGTGTTAACCATGGAAGCCACGGGCATAAGTCTGGCCTGAGGTATTTTATCATGCCAAACTTCCCCCCTCACGGCAGCCACCCCAGCAGCCGCACCAGCGCCCTGGCGCGCGGGGCGAACAGTTTCTCAGTATAAAACGATCCGGCCGCGCGTTTTCCGGCCTCGGAGCGGGTGGGGTAGGGCACGATCAGACCGGCGAGGGTGGACAAAGGGATTTTCCGGGCGATGGCCAGGCTCCATTGGCTGATCATCTCCCCCGCGTGCGGCGCCAGGATGCCCGCGCCCAGTACGCGGTTGCCGCTGATGACGAGTTTGACCAGGCCGTCCGTGTCCCGCTCGGCCACGGCGCGGTCGTTCTCGGCCAAAGACCAGTGCAAGGTGCGGACGGTGTGGCCGGCGGCTTTCGCCTCGGCCTCGGTCAGGCCGGTCTGCGCGAGTTCGGGGCTGGTGTAGGTGACACGGGGCAGGGCGCTGTAGTCGAGTTTCGCGGGCAGGCGGAACAGCGCGCGGCGGATGATGATGCCCGCGTGATACAGCCCCACATGGGTGAAGGCGCGCGGCCCGATGCCGATCGGGTCGGCGATGTCGCCCGCCGCGAACACGCGTTTGTTGCCGGGCGCGCGGAGGCCGGAATCGGTGATGATCCCCAGGCGGCTGGTGGCGATTCCCGCTGCCTCGGGCGCCAGGTGTTCCAGATTTGGCGTCCGCCCGGCCGCGACCAGGATGTGGCTGCCCGTGATCCGGCGTCCGTCCACCAGCACCAGCACCGTCCCTGACCCTGGGCCGGGTTCGGCGGCAGCGATGGCGGTGCCTTCCAGGATCGTGATGCCGCGCCGTGTCAGGGCCTGGCGCAGGCCCGCGACCAGTTCGGGGTCGTCGCGGCTGGCGATCGAGGCGGCCTCGATCACCGTCACCGCGCAGCCCAGACCGGCGAAGGCGTCCGCCATTTCCAGGCCGATGGGACCGCCGCCGAGGATCAGAAGATGGGAGGGGCGGGTGGTCAGGTCGAACAGGGTGGCGTTGGTCCAGTGCGGGATCCCGGCCAGGCCGGGGATGGGCGGTATCGCGGCGCGGCCCCCGGTGGCGATGACGAAGCGTTTCGCCGTCAGGGTCTGGCCGTT
>JAYVCG010000761.1:0-4286 GCA_043750075.1 Acetobacteraceae bacterium
AATTCGCCAGCCCGAACTGCCGCAAATAATCCGAGCCCTTCATCTTCCGCTCGTTGCCGCCAGCGGTCCAGGCGATGGTCTTGTCCTCGCTGCCCTCGATCTGCGCGCGGGTCAGGGTGTTGACGAAGGCGAGCGCCGCCTCGACCCGCTTCTTCGCGTCGGCGAAGCTGGTGTCATCCTCCGCCGGCAAGGACGGCGCGGTGGCGCCCGCGAGACGGCCCGGCGTGTTCATGCCGAAATCCGCCGCCTGACGGATCTGGCGCGCGAGGCAGAACATGTCTGGATACAGCCGGTCCTGCAACAAGGCGGCTTCCTCGATCTTGTTGGCGGCGCAGTGCGCGGCGGCCTTGTCGATGATGGTGATCAACGCGCCAAGCTGTTGCGCGCAGATGGTGACGGATGCGTCATAAATGGAGAACGCCATGGGTTTTCTTCCTCCGGATTGTTGGAACGGGAGGAGTTTAGGCCATGGGCGTCCGATGGGCCAGAGCGGGCGGGCCAGGGTCTGTGTTTCCCGTCAGGCTTGCCGTCGTGGAACCACGGGACTAGCGTTTCCGGGCAATGAACGAACGTGGCGCCAGCCGCTGGCCTTTCGACGGGCGGACTTTCTGGCGCGCGCCACAAGGCAACACAGGAGCGTCCCATGGCAGACCGTCTGATCTCCGCCGACAATCACATCGACATGACCTATTGCCCGCCCGATCTGTGGTCGGACGCGGCGCCCCAGAAGTGGAAGACCCTCGTGCCCCATACCGTGGAGCGCGATGACGGTTTGCACTGGATCGTCGATGGCACGGACCAGGGCATGTGGAACGGCGTCGGGCCGGGCTTCGCGAAATATGAAAAAGGCTCCTTCACCCATGTCGATGAGATGGCGGCCGAGGGCTTCGTGTGGGATTACCGCCGCGGCGCCGTCTCCCGCCCCACGACGCCCGATTTGCGGGTGAAGGATCTCGACAAGGACGGTGTGTATGCCGAGGTGATCTATGGATGCCTGCGCATCAACGAGATCATCGCCAATCCCGAAATCCGCGATTTTTGCGATATCGTGTACAATGACTGGGTGGCGGATTTCGCGAAGAAGGCCGACTCCAAACGGGTGTTTCCGCTGGCGCTGATCCCCAACGTCGATCCGAAAGTGGCGGCGGCGGAGGTGCGGCGTTGCGCGAAAATGGGCCTGCGCGGCGGCGATCTGGCGTTCAAGGGCATGGGATTGCCGCTGTGGCACCATGACTGGGACGCGCTGTGGCAGGCGAGCGCGGAATGCAAGTTCCCCGTCTCGTTCCACTCCACCGGCTTCAAGGCGGTGCGGGCGCCGGACAATCCGGCGATGGAGAAAGAATATTTCACGCAATGGCGGCTGGTGCGCTCGGCGTTGTTCCAGTTGGACACGATGGAGGTGCTGGTGTCGATGCTCGCCTCCGGCGCCTGCGAGCGGTTTCCCGACTTCAATTTCGTCCTCGGCGAGTCGGGCGTGACGTGGCTGCCGTATGTGTTCGACCGTCTGGACACGGAATATCACGACCGTGCGCGTTCGTTGGGCTTCAAGATGAAGCCGAGCGATTATTTCCGGCGTCAGGGATATGTGACGTATCAGCAGGACAAGTTCCTGGAGCCGATCGTGCCGCTGATCGGCGAGGACCGGATCATGTGGGGCTCCGACTATCCGCACCCCGACTGCCTGTGGCCCGACTCGCGCCGCATCCTGGGCGAGAATTTGGCGGGGTTGTCGCACGGGGCGCAGCGCAAGATCGTGCATGACAATGTGGCGAAGCTTTATAATATCAGTTGAAATGGTTGGGTGCTGGAGGGTGGGGTTCTCGCTCTCCGGCACGGTCCGCGTGGGGGAAAAGCTGATTTTTTAACACAGATTTTTAAGGCGATGCCACCGATTACACAGAGCCTTGCACCACCGCGCGAAGCGCCATGAACCCTCACCTCCCGCGCGGTGAGATGGCAAGACACGGACGGAGCCTCCAGGCTCTGTGTAATCGGTGGCATCGCCTTGAAAATCCGTGTTAAAATAACGGCCTCTCCGCCCCCGGACAGAAAAAGCGAGGCACGCGGCGTTCAGCGGGCAAACCGAGGCCTTTCCGTTTCACAAACGAACGAGACGCCGCCGCGCTCCATGCTTTCCAGCGCGGCGGCGTTTTTTGCGTCACAACACCGGACGCTTCCCCGTCCAGGGCGCGATGGACTCGAACGCCGCCGAGGCTTGCAGCACGCCCAGATCGTCGAAGCGTTTGCCGACGATTTGCAGCCCCACCGGCAATCCGTCCGCCGTGAAGCCGCACGGCACGTTCGAGGCGGGGTTCCACGACATGTTGAACGGGTAGGAGAACTCGGCCCAGGAGACCCAGTCCCAGGGGTGGGAGGGCCAGTGGGCGGGCATGAGTTTTTCGGCGGGGAAGGCGGCGACGGAGACGGAGGGGGTCAGGAGAAAATCCCAGTCCTCGAACCAGCGGTGGATGTCGGCGATGTAGCGCATCTTGCGGTCGCGGGCGGCCTGGTATTGATCGACGGTGATGGTTTCCGCGTCGCGGATGCAGGCGACGAGGCCGGGGTCCATCTGGTTCTCCCAGCGCGCCAGTAATGGTTTGCGGGTGGTCATGTGGGCAGACCAGAAGAAACGGATCAGTTCGGGGCCGGGCTTGCCCCAGGGGATCGTGACTTCCTCGACATGGGCGCCGAGTTCGGTGAAGCGGTGCGCGGCGGCGCGGACGGAGGCGGCGATTTCCGGATCGACGCGGGCGACGCCGAGATCGGGGGAATACGCGATCCGCTTGCCCGCGATCCCCTCACGCAGCCGGGCCTGATACGGCGCGGGCCAGGCTTCGAGCGTGGTGTAGTCAAGGAAGTGCGGCCCGCCCATCAGTTCCAGCATCAGCGCGCCGTCCTCGACGCCGCGCGTCATTGGTCCCATGTGCGAGGTCAGGTCGCCGGTGCCGACCGGATAATAGGGCACGCGGCCAAAACTGGGCTTGATGCCGAACACGCCGCAGAACGCGGCGGGCATGCGGATCGATCCGGCGCCGTCGCTGCCCTGGTGCAGCGGCCCGAACCCCGCCGCCGCCGCGGCACCCGCGCCCGCCGAGGAAGCGCCCGCGTTCATCCCGTGCTTCCATGGGTTATGGGTGATGCCGGTCAGCGGGCTTTCCGACACGCCTTTCCAGCCGAACTCCGAGGTGGTGGTTTTTCCCAGGATGATGGCGCCCTCGGCTTTCAGGCGGGGGACGACGGGGGTGTCCTCAGCGGGCTGGAAGCCCTTGGAGGAGAGACTGCCGCTTTGTGTCGGCATGTCCTTGGTCCAGGCGAGATCCTTGATCGTTACTGGCACGCCGTGCAACCGGCCCAGGCGTTCGCCGCCCATGACGGCTTTCTCGGCGGCGCGCGCGGCGTCCATCGCCTGATCGGCGGCGAGATGGGCGAAAGCGTTGACTTTTGGCTCCAGCGCCGCGATGCGGTCGAGCAGGGCGCGCATCGCCTCGACGGGGGAGAAATTCTTGGCGCGGATGCCCGCCGCCCATTCCGTGGCGGGCATGAAGCCGATGGTTTCGGAATCCATGGTAAAGTCTCCGTCAGTACGTGGCGCGGCCGCCGGAGATGTCGAACACTCCGCCGGTGGAGAAGGAACATTCGTCGCTGGCGAGCCAGAGCACCAGGGACGCCACCTCGTCGATCTCGCCGAACCGGCCGATGGGGATTTTCGACAGCATCCAGTCGATTTGCTGCTGGGTCATTTGCTCGAAGATCGGGGTTTTGACCGCCGCCGGGGTGACGCAATTGGCGCGGATGCCAGTGTCCGCGAGTTCCTTGCCCAGGGATTTGGTGAGGGCGATGACGCCGGCCTTGGATGCGGAATAGGCGGAGGCGTTCGGGTTGCCGTCCTTGCCCGCGATGGAGGCGATGTTGACGATCCGCCCGCTGTTTTTCGCCCGCATGAAGGGAACGACGGCGCGGTTACAGTAAAAGACGCCCTTGAGGTTGACATCGATCACCTGATCCCACGCCGCCACCGGATACTCCCAGGTGGGCATGTTCGGGCCGGTGATCCCGGCGGAGGTGACGAGAATGTCGATGCCGCCCAGGGCGGCGGCGGTGGCCTCGGCGGCGCGGTGGACGGCGTTGGGGTCGGTGACATCCAGCGTCACCGTGTGCGCGGCGCCGGATTTTTCCAGCGCCGCCGTGTCGCGATCCCACAGGCTGAGCTGGGCGCCCTCGGCTTTGAGGCGGGCGGCGATCCCGGCGCCGATGCCGGATACGCCGCCGGTGATCACCGCCGTGCG
>JAYVCG010000762.1:0-2608 GCA_043750075.1 Acetobacteraceae bacterium
GGGCGCCGGAGGCCGCGTCACCGACTGGAACGGACAGACCTTGCGCGCGGAGGGCGATGGCCGCGTGCTGGCGGTCGGCGACCCGGCGCTGCTGCCCGCGGTGCTGGCGGCGCTGAGAGACGATGCCGCGGCGGATTGAAAGCGCGCTGCCTCCACGGCGTCACGATCCTTGTCAACGATGAGGAAAGCCAGTTTTTCAACACGTGGCTTCAGGGATCACACGGAGCGCGATACCCCCGCGCGAAGCGCCTTCGCCCTTGGCCAGAAGCGCACGCGGCTGGCGCCCGAAGAACCTCCGGGGCTCTGAGTCTCTGAGAACTCCCAGGAGGAGTCCTTGCTTTTCCTGGCACGGATATCGCGGTCATGGTGCGTGCCCGCCCTTGCCGTGCCGCCAGAGAGTCAGTGGAACGCACCACAAAGACACCCAGGATTCCTCGTGTGTTCAGGGGATTTTCGTGCGTCCAGGTCAATGACTTTGCGTCTTCGTGATGCATTTCCTTTCGCATCCATGCCACCAAAGGAACAGCGGATCATGCACCTCCGCCGCGGCGCCAGCGAGGATGTCCTGGTGCATTCGGCGGTTGCATCCCAGGAAACCCGCTGCCACCCTCCCGCTGTTCCATCCACTCCGAGGATCATGCCGTGCGATTGACCGCTCTTATGATTGTACTGGCATTTTCCGCCCATCAGGCCACAGCGCAGGGCACACCGCCTCAGACCGCGCGCCATGCCTACACGGTCCTTGGCGAACCTGCCCTGCCATCTGATTTCCCCGCCTTCCCTTATGTCAACGTCGCCGCCCCCAAGGGCGGTGAGGTCAGCCTCGCGTCCATCGGCACCTTCGATGGCTTCAATCCGTTCATCCTGCGCGGCACCGCCGAGGGACACGGGGTTGGCGCCTGGATCACCCTGCCGGGCGGCTCCGGCTCGGGCGCCTCGGTGGGGCATGTGTGGGAGACTTTGCTGACCGCCTCCGCCGATGAGGTCGCTACCGGCTATGGCCATCTGGCGGAATCGATCGAGGTCGCGCCGGACAAAATGGGTGTGACGTTTACTCTGCGGCCGGAGGCGAAATTCTCCGACGGCACCGCCGTCACCGCCGAGGATGTCGCCTGGACCTACCGGACCCTGATCGAGAAAGGCCGCCCCGCTTATCGCATCCAGTTCGCCGATGTGAAGGACGTGGTGGTGGAAGGGCCGCGCCGGGTACGCTTCACCTTCAGCACCAGCCAGAACCGCGACCTGCCCCTGGTCATGGGCGGCCTGCCGGTGCTGCCGAAACATTTCTTCGACGCACGGGATTTCGCCAAACCCCTGACCGACGCCCCCATCGGTTCGGGCCCGTATCGTGTCACCACCTTCGAACTGGGCCGCTCCGTCATCTACACGCGCGACCCCAACTGGTGGGCAGCGGACCGCCCGACCGGCCGCGGCACCAACAATTTCGATCGCGTGCGGTACGAGTATTTTCGCGATTCCACCGTCGCCATGGAAGCCTTCAAAGCCGGCAAGGTCGATGTCCGCAGCGAGAACATCGCCAAAAACTGGGCTGGCGCCTACGATTTTCCGGCGGTGAAAAGCGGGCTGGTGCTGAAACGCGAATATCCGCATCATTTGCCCACGGGGATGCAAGGCTACGTGATGAACATCCGCCGCGCGGTGTTCGCCGATCCGCGGGTGCGTCAGGCCATGACGCTGGCATTCGATTTCGAATGGACCAACAAGAACCTGTTTTATTCCGCGTACACACGGACCCAGAGTTATTTCAGCAACACCGACCTCGCCTCGGACGGCCTGCCCTCGGCGGAGGAGATGAACCTGCTCCAGCCATTCCAGGCCGCCTTGCCCGCGTCCCTGTTCGCGCGGCCCTTCGCGCTGCCCGTGACCGATGGCTCCGGCAACAACCCGGCACAGTTGAAACAGGCGCTGGATTTGCTGCGGGAGACGGGATGGAAGATCAAGGACCGCAAGATGGTCGATGCCAGCGGCCAGCCCATCGGCTTCACGATCCTGATGAGCGACCCGAGCCTGGAGCGCGTGGCCCTGCCCTATGTGCAGAACCTGCTGAAACTCGGCCTCGACGTGAAGGTGCGGACGGTGGACCCGGCGCAATATCAGCGGCTGACCGATGAATTCGATTTCGACATGACCATGATGGTGCTGCCCGGCAGCGACATTCCCGGTAATGAGATGCGGGATTACTGGTCCTGCGAATCCGGCAAGGTCAAGGGCGGCAACAACGCCGCCGGCGTGTGCGATCCGGCGGTCGATGCGCTGGTCGAGAAAATCGTCACCGCCGGGGACAGGACCTCGCTGCGGATCGCCACCAAAGCCCTGGACCGGGTGTTGCTCACAGGCTGGTATATGGTACCGAACTGGCACAGCCAGACGTTTCGCGTGGCGTACTGGGACCGCTTCGGCGAACCAGGCAAACCGATCCGCGACGGCTTCAATTTCGATACCTGGTGGGTGGACGCCCAGAAAGCCGCGCGCATCGCCGAGGCGCGGAAATAACCATGGCCGCCTACCTGCTCCGCCGTTTGCTGCTGGTCATTCCGACCTTGTTCGGCATCATCGCGATCAATTTCGCGATCATCCAGTTCGCCCC
>JAYVCG010000763.1:0-2533 GCA_043750075.1 Acetobacteraceae bacterium
TTTACGTCTGCCCGATGGCCGGGAAATGGCGGTCGTGCAAATCGCCGGGTTGATCGCCCGCCGCATCGTATGCTCGCTGCGGGAAGGCGAGGCGGTCCACACCGGCGACCGCATGGGCATCATCCGTTTCGGCAGCCGGACCGATCTCTGGCTTCCCGAAGGCATGGAGCCACTGGTATCCGTGGGCCAGACCATGATCGGGGGAGAAACCGTGATCGGGGAAACACATCCGTGAGCGAACAAATCCGCCGCTTCCCCCTCCGCCGCACAAGGCGTCTCCGTCCGCGGGTAAGGCCGCGTTACCGCGGTCCCTCGTTCAACCGGATCATCCCCAATTTGATGACCGTGGCCGGTCTCTGCGCCGGTCTGACCGCGATCCGCTTCGCCCTGGAGGGCAGGTTCGAGGCGGCGGCGGTCGCCATCACCATCGCGGGCGTGATCGACGGCCTGGATGGACGGCTGGCGCGTCTGTTGAAAGGCACGTCGCGCTTTGGACTGGAATTCGACAGTCTGTCGGATTTCGCATGCTTCGGCATCGCCCCCGGCGTGACGCTCTATTTGTGGTCGCTGCAACGCACGGGCGGGTTCGGCTATGCGGCGTGCGTGCTGTTCGCGGTCTGCATGGCGCTGCGTCTCGCGCGCTTCAACGCCATGACGGACGACACGCCGCGCCCGGCCTACGCGTATAATTTCTTCACCGGGGTGCCCGCCCCGGCCGGTGCGGGCCTCGTGCTGTTTCCGCTGTTTCTCGGCCTGGAGGCGAACGCCCTGGGATTGGAGGGACTGGCGAACGCCGCCCGCCATCCGTTGTTGTGTGGCACGATTCTCGTGGGGACAGCGGCGTTGCTGGTCTCCTCCCTGCCGGTCTGGAGTTTCAAGAACTTCAAGGTGCCCGCGCAATATGTCCTGCCGCTGCTCCTCGGCACCGGCCTCTTCGTTGCCCTTCTGTTCGCCGATCCCTGGGCCGCGCTGGCCGCCGCGGGACTGCTCTACCTGGCGATGCTGCCGTTCAGCCTGCGCAGCTTCCGCCGTCTGCGGCGGGAAGCCGAAGCCCTCCGCCACGATGAGGAAATACCCGAGAAAAGCGTGTGAGCTTGTCAGATGCCGCCGCGCGCCGTTCACTGCCGGTCCCTTCCTTCCGTTGAGGTGCGATGTCATCCGCCCATTTCCCCGCCCGTCTCGCCGTCGATATCGGCGGCACCTTCACCGACGTCGCGCTGGAGCATCCCGGTGGCCGGGTCACGATCAAGGTCCTGACCACACCGGCCGCGCCGGAACAGGGTGTGCTGACCGGCGTGCGCTCGATCTTGCGGACGTCCGGTGTCGCGGCGCCGGAGATCGGTCTGATCATTCACGGCACCACCCTGGCCACCAACGCGGTGATCGAGCGCAAGGGCGCCCGCACGGCGCTGCTGACCACCGAGGGGTTTCGCGACGTGATCGCGATGGGCAATGAAAGCCGTTACGATCAATACGATCTCAATATCGTTTTGCCCGAACCCCTGGTGCCGCGCGCTTTACGCCTGCCGGTGATCGAACGGCTGGACAACACGGGCCGGGTGCTGAAACCGCTCGATGAGGCTTCGGTGCGGACGCTGATCCCTTTGCTGAAAAAGGAAGAAGTCACCAGCATCGCGGTCGGCCTGTTGCATGCTTTCGTGAATGGCGATCACGAAAAGCGGGTGCGGCGCATCCTGAACGAGGAGCTGCCTGACGTTCAGGTCTCGCTGTCCTCGGAAGTCTCCCCGGAAATGCGGGAATGGGAGCGGTTTTCCACCACCGTCGCCAATGCCTACGTGCAACCGATGATGGCGCGGTATCTGCGCCGGCTGGAAGCCGATTTCCACGCGGCCGGGTTCACCGCGCCGCTGTTCCTGATGATGTCGGGCGGCGGCCTGACCACGATCGAGACCGCCTGCCGTTTCCCGATCCGGCTGGTGGAAAGCGGCCCGGCGGGGGGGGCGATCTTCTCGGCGCATATCGCGCGGGAATGCGGCCTGGAACGCGTGCTGTCCTTCGACATGGGCGGCACGACCGCGAAAATCTGCCTGATCGACGATTACCAGCCGCAAACCGCGCGCACGTTTGAGGTCGCGCGGGTTGGCCGGTTCCGCAAGGGCTCCGGCCTGCCGCTGCGCATCCCCGTGATCGAAATGGTGGAGATCGGCGCGGGCGGCGGCTCCATCGCCCATGTGGACAGCATGGCCCGGATCGAGGTGGGGCCGGAAAGCGCGGGCGCCGATCCGGGACCGGTGTGTTACGGCAACGGCGGCAAGAAGCCAGCGGTCACCGACGCCAACCTGCTGTTGGGCCGCTACGATCCTGAAAATTTCGCCGGTGGCACGATCCGTCTGGACACGGCGGCGGCGCGGGATGTGATGATGGCGGAGATCGGCGCTCCGTTGGGCCTGACGCCGGACATGGCGGCTCTGGGCGTGATCGAGATCGTCGATGAGAACATGGCCAACGCCGCGCGGGTACATGCCATCGAATCCGGCAAGACGTATGAGGGCCGCACCCTGATCGCCTTCGG
>JAYVCG010000764.1:0-2915 GCA_043750075.1 Acetobacteraceae bacterium
TAGGCACAGACCGAGACGCTGATCCCGACCATGAACCACCGCCCGGTGAACCAGTCGGCGATGATTTTCCCCTGCAACACGATCATCGCCACGGCGCCGATGCCGGCGACGGTGCGGCCGAAGGCGATGCCGGAGGGCCCCTCGGCGGTGGCGTTGATGAGGGCGCCGATGACCATCAGCGCCAGACCGGAGGCCAGCACTGGCCGGTCCCCGAAACGCCGCCCCAAAAAGCCCAGGGGAAGGGCGACGAACATGCCGGGGAGCATGTAGGCGCCGATCAACGTGCCCAAAGCCGTGTAGCTGAGCTGGAACAGGCTCATCAGATCGGGGCCAAGCGTGGCGACGGTCTGAAACTGATAGCCAAATCCGATCCGGGCGAGCGCCAGGGCGGCGAGAATGAGCCAGGGCCGCACGGGTGCCGGTTTCCTCCTGATCGGACCGGCGCGGGGCCGGTGCGTCCAGATGCTACATGGGGGCGGCGTCTCTGGCCATGCGCCCGCTTCTTCAGGCTGCATGGCGAGGACACGCCTTGTCAGCCCCCTGGGTCAGCCCCCCTGGGTCAGACCCCTGGGTCAGACCCCTGGGTCAGACCGGCGTGTAGCGGAACCCCTCGCCCCACCGCGTCAGCCGCCCCTTCGACGGCGAGGGGAAATGCCCGGTGCACAACAGCGTGGACGTATCGCACATCTTCTCAAACAGCGCCCTCCGGCTCACCCCGCCCTGGGCGCGGTCATGATCGGCCCTCATGCACAGCTCTGGATAGCGCGCCTGGATTGGCGAGTGGATCATGTCACCGCCAATCACCGCGTCCGCGCCCGGCCTGCCCACATGCACGGAATAATGGTCGATCGTATGACCGGGCGTGGGGATCAGCTTCACCACGTCGCTGAGTTCGTGATGACTGGTGACGACCTGCTGACGGCCCGCCTGGATGATCGGCAGCACGGAATCCGTGATCCAGGGCTGTTTGCCAGGATCGGTCCGCTCCTTCTCCGTCCAGAACGCGAGTTCCCGGTCCGCGAACACATATTTCGCCTTCGGAAAGGATGGCACCCAGCGCCCGTTCTCCAGCCGCGTGTTCCAGCCGACATGATCGACGTGCATGTGCGTACACATCACGAAATCGATGTCGTTCATCGTCAGCCCGGCCGCGGCGAGGTTCTTCTCGTAGCGGTCCGAGTTCATCTGGTTCCAGAACGGATAATTCGCCCGTTCCTTGTGGTTGCCGACGCAACTGTCGATCAGGATGGTGTGATGCGGCGTCCGCACGACATAGGACTGGATGCACAGCACCAGTTGCCCGGTGGCGGGATCGATGAACTCCGGCCGCATCCAGGACAGATTCTCGTCCAGCACCTCGCGGGTGAGCGTCGGAAAGAAGGTCAGCGGATCGAACAACGGCGCTTCCGACTCGATGACCCGGTGGATGGTCAGATCGCCAACCGTGAACGTGAGACTCATGACAGGATATTCCTCTGCTCGCCTGGATCGCACCATGGACGGGGCCGCGCCTTTCATCAACCATCATGCTCAGGGCGCTTTTCCAGGCTGAGTTCCCCTGCCGTGGCCTGGTCGCGCCGAACCACGGCGGAGAAACAAAAAACGGCCGCTCAACCCGGTTGAAAATCTTCCCTACCCCCAGGGATTCCCCTGCGCTTCCACGTACACCGCGTAAACCGACTGGCTGGCGGTCATGAACAGCCGGTTCCGCTTACGCCCGCCAAAGCACAGATTGGCGCATCGTTCCGGCAACAGAATGCGTCCGATCAGCGTTCCGTCCGGTGCGAACACCGCCACGCCATCCTGACCGGGACCGCCGGAGAAGCCGCACCAGACATTGCCCATCGTGTCGCACCGTATCCCATCCGCGTAACCCGGCGTGCCATCGAAAAACACCCGTCCGTTCACGGCTTTTCCATCCACCATGTCGTAGACATGGGTGGTTTTGATGCCGCCTGGCGTATCGACGACGTACAATCTGCTTTCATCGGGGGAGAAACACAGCCCGTTCGGCCGCTCCATGTCGCCCACCGCGATGGTGAGCGCGCCGCTGGTGGGATCGAGCCGGTAAACAAGGAATGGCAGTTCCTGCGCCGCCTTGTCGCCAAGGTAGTTACCGCGGATACCGGCGCCGTTGTCGCTGAACCAGATCGACCCATCCGATTTCACGATGACATCGTTCGGGCCGGTCAGCCGCGTGCCTTCGAAGGCGGAGGCCATGACCGTTACGATTCCGTCATGTTCGGTCCGTGTCAGTGTACGGCTGCCGAGTTCGCAGGTGATCAGCCGCCCTTGCCGGTCGCGCGTGTTGCCATCGGGATAACCGGCGGGGTCGCGCAGCACGGCGGTGGCGCCGGTGATCTCATCCCAGCGCAGCAGCCGGTCGTTGGGGATGTCGGAGAACAATAAATAGCGTCCGTCGCCATGATAGGCTGGTCCCTCGGTGAAACGAAATCCGGTGGCGATGCGTTCGATCGCGGCGTTGCCAAGGATCATGTGCTGAAAGCGCGGGTCCAGCACGAGGATGTCGGGATCGGGATAGCGGATGGGGCTGGATGCATCCCATCGCGATGTTCCCTCGGGCGCGCGGTGGGGGGAGGCGATCATGCCCTGGCTCATTGTGTGTCTCCTTCCTGGCCGCGCTGTCCGTCGCGCGGTTGCGGGGGGATTGGACACGGATATGCCGCGCGCCGCAAATCATCCCCCAGGAAATTCTCATAAAGGAAGACCATCAGGGCTTTGCCCCGAAACCCACCAGGAGGCTATGCCTCCTGGACCTCCACCGTCACGCCCTGGGCATGCTCCGCATGACGGCTCGCCTTTGGAAACCATCCATGGGAGTCACCATGGATGGGGTCCAGGGACCCGGTCCGTCATGCGAAGCATGCCAAAGGCATGACGCGGGGCGCGGGGCA
>JAYVCG010000765.1:0-2620 GCA_043750075.1 Acetobacteraceae bacterium
CTGCCCTGAAACCCGGCCGGTGGCTTTGCCTCCTGGACCTCCGCCGTCATGCCTGGGCATGCGTCGCATGACGGCTCGCCTTTGGAAACCTTCCATGGAGTCACTAATGGGTGGGGTCCAGGTGCCCGGCACCTGGCGGGGTCCAGGGGCGGCGCCCCTGGTGGGGTCGCGGGGCGAAGCCCCGGCCTTAAGCGCGCGGCCATACCCGCATAAGCCAACCCGAACGCCTCCACCGCCTCCACGCTCACATCCCACGGCAACGACACCCGGATCGCCTGCCCGGCCAATTCGCCAAACCCCATCGCCAGCAATACAGGGCTGGCCTGAACCTTGCCCGAACTACAGGCCGCCCCGGCGCTCACCGCGAAACCCGCCATGTCCAGCGCGATCACCTGCGTCTCCGCCCGCACGCCCGGCAACGCCAGCGCGGTGGTGTTGGCCAGCCGCGGCCCCCCTGCCCCACACACGACGGCGCCTTGCGACACGGCGAAAGCCTCCAGCCGGTCCCGCAACGCGGCGAGACGCCCCTGATCCACGATAGCCCCGCACACGGCGGCGAACCCGGCGATCAGGACCAGCGCGGGCGTGCCGCCCCGGCGGCCCCGCTCCTGCCCGCCACCGGCGATCAACGGGGCGATGGCACTCACCTCAGGCGACAACACCAGGGCGCCCACCCCGGCCGGACCGCCCATCTTATGCGCGGAGAAGGCCAGGGAATGACACCCCAGCGCACGCAGATCGACCGGCAGACGGCCCGCCGCCTGCACGGCATCGACATGCAGCCACGCGCCATGCGCCCGGCACAACGCGGCGGCTTCGGCCACGGGCTGGATCGTCCCGGTCTCGTTGTTGGCCAGCATCAAACAGACCAGCGCCTCCGGTCCGGCGGCGAGCCAGGCACGCAACGCCTCCAGATCGGCGGCACCCTGGCCATCGACCGGCAGCACGGCGGCGCCAGGTGCCGCGGCGCGGATCGCGTCATGCTCGGTGGCGCCGATCATGATCCGCCGCCCGCTTCCCAACGCATGCACGGCCAGCGCATCGGCCTCCGTCCCGCCCGAGGTGAACACCACGTCCTGAGACCGCGCGCCAAACCGGGCGGCGATTTTCTCCCGCGCGTCCTCCACCACCCGTCTGACGGCACGGCCGGCGGCGTGAACGGAGGACGGATTGCCCGTCACCGCGAGGGCCGCGATCATCGCCGCCGCCGCCTCCGGCCGGAGAGGTTCACTGGCATTGGCGTCCAGATAGTGCATCTTATTCAGCCGCCGCCCGCTCGAACGTCCCGGCGGGCGGCATCGCCCGGCCCCGTACCCGGCCAAGCACGACATCGGCCAGCGTCACACCGTCGAGGAACAGAGTGATCTGGCGTCCCATCTCCGACCAGAGATCGTGGGTCTGGCACCGCTCGCTCACCTGACCGGGCAACGCGAGACAAGGGCCGGAGGTCTCATCGCAGCGGGTGGCACGGATCGGCTCATCGACGGCGGCGATGATGGCGGCGATGGAAATCCGGTCGGACCCGTGCGCCAGTCGATAGCCACCGCCCGGCCCGCGCGCCGAGGCCACGAGACCCGCCTTGCGCAGCTTGCCGAACAACTGCTCCAGATAAGACAGGCTGAGGCACTGTCTGGCCGCGATCGCGGCGAGGCACACGGGCCCGCATTCGCACCCGACGCTCTGGCGGGAGGCGAGGTCAACCATCGCCATGACCGCGTAGCGGCCGCGCGTGGAGAGTTGCATCGCCTTACTCCGCCGCCGGCTGACGGATCTGATCGTGACCCGCGCGTGTTTGGGCGGGGTATTTCTGGCTGGTCTGTCCCTGATCGGCCCGTGCCTGATCGGCCCGTGCCTGGCTCGTGTGTTCCTGGCCTGTTCGTTCCTGACCTGTTTGTCCCTGGCCATTGCCGGCTGGTCCCTGAGCCGTCTGTAACCGCGCGATCCGTGCTTCCAGTTCGCTCAGTTTGGCGCGCAGGCCTTCCAGATCGCGGAGCAGGGGATCGAGGCTGTCATCGCAGGGCATGCCATAGGGATCGAAATCCCCGCTCCGGCGCGGCAGCTTGCGATCGACCGGGCGGGCGGGCACGCCGACCACGGTGGTATCGGCGGGGACGGGATCGACGACCACGGCGTTGGAGCCAACGCGGGCGTTGTCGCCCACGGTGATGGGACCGAGCACCTTGGCGCCGGCGCCGATGATGACATTGTTGCCCACGGTGGGGTGGCGCTTGCCGCTGCTGGTGCGGGCAACGCCCAGGGTGACCTGATGATAGAGGTAGCAATCGTCGCCGATCTCGGCGGTCTCACCGATCACGACGCCCATGCCGTGATCGATCACCAGACGGCGGCCGATGCGCGCGGCGGGGTGAATTTCAATCCCGGTCAACCATCTCGCTATGTGAGACGAAAACCGGCCCAGAAAGTATAGATTATGGTTCCAAAGCCAGTGAGACAGGCGATGCCAGAGGACGGCATGCACGCCAGGGTAGCAGAACAATACTTCAACGTTGGAACGCGCCGCCGGATCGCGCTCGCGGTAGGTGCGGATGGTCTCACGCAAGAACATGTAAGCCATGCGACATTTCCATTATGAATTCGGAGTCCGTTTGTCATATAGTGT
>JAYVCG010000766.1:0-3544 GCA_043750075.1 Acetobacteraceae bacterium
CGCCGTCGCCCCCGCCATCGCGGCGCTGAGGCCGAGAACCAGAATCAGCATGGGCTTGTAGTGGCGGATGTGCTCGCGCCACAGCCGGGCCAGCAGGGCGCGGGTGGTGGTGGGGTCGAATGGGGTTTTCATGCGGGGAGTGTTTGCCGCGGGGAGCGGCGTGAGTCGAAGGCCCGGCGGGTGGCGCGCGCCTCGCGGCCCAATACCTCATCCGCCGTCACGAAATCGCAACCCCGCCATAGACTTCGGCGATGTCGATCGAAATCCCAGGCGGCTCCAACCGGATAGACCCAAGATTGACTGCCCGCGACATGATGTCCGGCCCGGCACGCCAGTAATGGATGATTTCCCGCCGTCTGGCGCGCACGACCAGGTAGTGCCGGATCGACGGGACGCGAAAATAATCCGCGAGCTTGTCGCCGCTGTCGATCGATTGGGTGGAGGGAGACAGAACTTCCACCACGATCACCGGATTGTTCGCCACGGTCGCATCGGGGTGGATCGGCGGGCCGCAGTTCACCAGGGCGTCCGGTTCGTAGTCGGTATCTTCATCGATTTCGACGGTCACGCCGTCGCCGAGAGCCTCGCAGTCCAGGCCGGCCTCCCGGATCGCGCGATCGAGTGCCCGCCAGACGCGAGTCTTGAGACGGACATGCAGGACACGTTCCGGCGACATGGCGACGGGTTCGCCGGCGATCCGTTCATGGCGCCGGGTCTGGCTTTCGGCCCAAAGGCGGAATTCCGCGCGGGTCAGACGTTGGGACATGCGATGCTCCTGCCCGGACGAGGCTATCACGGACGGCGGACACGGCGAAAGCGCGGCATTTTGTCCGCCGTCATGGAGCCGATGGCCCTTGGCGGGAGGTTCAGAAGGACGGCGTCCCTCCTGGCGGGCAAAGCCCTGATCCCTGGAACCCTCACCCGATACGATCACGCGCGGCGCGCACACGCCACGCCGCGCCCTCCCACCGTGCGCGGATGGCATCTCCCGCCCGCCATGGTTAGAGTGCCCATGCGCGCGAGCGGCGGCCCATGACCGGAAGCGCGCGCCCGCCGGTGAAATCCCCCGCGACGGGGGAGCAGAAGGAGCCCCCGTGCCGCCAGACCCCCAGACCCTCCTCTCCTCCGTGATCGCGGCGGTGCGCGAGGCCGGTGCCTTTGTCGCCGCCGAGTTCGCCCGCCCGGACGGCCCGCGCTTCAGCGACCCCATCACCGCCCCGCTCGACCATGAAATAGAAATGTTGTTGCGCGACCGCCTGCTGGCGCTGGTCCCGGCACGCTTCGTGGGCGAGGAAGCAGGCGTGCTGGAAGCACCCCCCAACGGCTATTGCTGGGTGGTCGATCCGCATGACGGCACCCGCGCCTTCCTGGAGGGGCGCCGGGGCAGCGCCGTCTCGGTGGCATTGCTGCGCCACGGCATCCCCATCCTCGGCGTCGTTTACGCCCCCACCAGCCCCGATCACGGTCCCGACCTCATCGCCTGGGCCGAGGGCGGGCCGATTACCCGCGACGGCCAACCGGTCAGCATCGACCTGCGCGACCGCGTGCTGGCGGCGGGCGATGTGGTGTTCCTCAATCATGGCGCCTGGCAGCGTCCAGTGTGGCACGGCACGGCCTGCGCACCCGCGGGGTTCATGCCGCTGCCCTCCATCGCCTACCGCCTCGCGCGCATCGCGGTGGGGGACGGGATCGCGACCCAGACCCTGCGGCCAGTGAGCGCGCTCGACATCGCCGCGGGCCACGCGCTGCTGCTGGCCGCGGGCGGCGTGCTGCTGGCCGAGGACGGCGTCCCCGTCACCTACAACGAACGGGGCGAAAGCCGTCCCTCCGCCTGTTTCGGCGGCGCCCCCCAGGCGGTGGAGATCCTCCGCGCCCGCGTCTGGCGTGGCAGCACGGAACCGCGGCGGGAGCCGCGCGTCACCCTGACCTGGCCGCGCGCCGTGCCGGAAGCAGTGCTGGATCGCGCCATGGGCTGCCTGTTCGGCCTCGCCATCGGCGGCGATCTGGGACCGGATACCGAACTGGGCCTGATCGTGGCGCGGAGCCTTCTGGGACGCGCCGCGTACGACAAGGCCGCGACGAACGCGGCGGTACGGGCCTGGGTGGAAACGGGCGGCGACATCGGCCGGGCCTCGCCGCTGCTGCGCGCCATCCCCATCGGCATCTGGGCGCGCGATCCCGAGGCGGCGGCGGAGGCGGCGCGTCTCGACGCCCCGGACTCGCCCGGCAACCCGCCCCTCGCCGCCGCCATCGCGAGCGCCATCGCCGGGGCGCCGTCCGAGACCGTGAACCGCTGGCTCAGCGCGATCCCCATGGACGCGATCTCCATGGGCGCCATTCCGATGCCAGCGGCGGCGGATGCCTGGCCCTCCGCCGCCGCTGGCGCGCTGATTGGCGCGGCCCAGGGACGGGGTGTGTTCCCGGTGCATCAGGTGATGCGGGTTCTGACGTATCGCCCGGAGGAGGGGCTTGGCGCCGCCCATCCCAGACCCGAACTGTGCTGGACCGATGACCTGCCCGATCTGGCCGAGGCCCTGTCGTGCCGGAACCAGCGCCGCTGAGCATGAGAGACCGAATGATCACCCTGGACTATCAGAAACTCGCCAGTACGCCGGTGGCGGCCGATCCTTTCCCGCATCTCGTGGTGCCGGATTTCGTGCCGCCCGAGGCGTTGCGGGAGGTGCGCGCCGACCTGCCCGCGTTGAACAGACGCGGCTCGTTCCCGCCGGATTCCGTGAAACTCGGACCGGCGGCGCGCGATTTGGTGCGGGAGATGGAAGGCGCGCGGCTGCGCGATCTGATCGCGGCGCGCTTCGGGCTCGACCTGGCGGACGCGCCCATGATGCTGACGCTGCGCGGCTGGACCGGCGAGAAGGACGGGCGCATCCATTGCGACTCCACCGCCAAGCGGGTCACTGCCCTCCTCTACCTCAACCAGCCCACCCAGGACTGGGCTTCTCAGGACGGCTGCCTGCGCCTGCTGCGCGGGCCGGACAATCTGGACGATTACGTGGTCGAGGTGCCGCCCGTGAACGGCACGCTGCTGGTGTTTCCGAACGGGCCCTCGGCGTGGCACGGGCACCGGCGGTTCGTGGGACAGCGCCACAGCATGCAGTTGAACTACATGACCACCGACACGAAGGCGCGCAGCGAGTTGCGCCGCCACCGCATCTCCGCGTTCGTGAAGCGGCTGACGATGGCGGCGTGAAGGGGGGAGCGGTCATCCCCCGGCGGGCGTTGTCACGATCCGGTCCGCCATGGCGCAGGGATCGATTTCAATCCGCACCCTGTCCACCAGCACCGTTGGCACACGGCGCCGCGCGACAGTCCGCATGGTCAGCAGGCCAAGTGCTTCCAGTTGCTCCAGCGTCCGCGACAGTCCTGGTTCAGCACGGTTGGTGAGACGGGCCAGCGCGGCGACCGACCGCGGCTTCGCGTCCCGGATCGTGCGCAGCAGGTCACGATTCTCCGCTGTGAGAAGATGCAACAGCACTTCCGCGCATTCGACACTGGGTGAGGCGGCGGCGGCGGGAGCGGGGATTTC